>NZ_BAAASZ010000040.1:0-8027 GCF_039533145.1 Streptomyces macrosporus | reverse complement strand
GTCGTTTCGGCGTTACGTCACCGGCTGTGACGGACGCCTGTCGCGGGAATCGCTCAGGCGGCCGTACGGCGGCCGGCCATGCGCGGCATCAGCCGGAAGGCGACACCGCCCGCGATCATCGTCGCGGCACCGATCAGGAGGAAGGTCGTCTCGGCGGCACCGGTCTCGGCCAGCTCCTCCTTCGGCTTCTCCTGGCTGATCGGCTTGGTGCCCACCGAGTCGGTGTCGGTGCCGCAGTTCACGGAGTCCTCGTCCAGCACGCAGGTGCTGGGGTCGTCCTCGTCGGAACCGCCGCCGCTGCCACCGCTGCTCGCCGGCTCCTCACCCGGGGTGGACGGCTCGGGCTCGGGGTCGCTCGGCTCCGGCTCGGGGTCGCTCGGCTCGGGCTCCGGGTCACTCGGCTCCGGCTCCGGGTCACTCGGCTCCGGCTCCGGGTCGCTCGGCTCCGGCTCGGGGTCGCTCGGCTCCGGCTCCGGGTCCGTCCCGCCCTGCTGTCCTTCGACCAGGCCCTCGACGACACCCTCGATGACACCGGTGGTGCCCTCGGAGGTGGCGCCCTCGCTGCCGCCTTCGGTGGAGCCGTCCGTCGTGCCCTCGGTGGTGTTGCTCTCCTGGATGGCGGTGAGGTCCAACGCCGAGGCCGTGCCGATGGCGGTCAGCGACGCGCCCGCGGCGAACACCGCGGCAGCGGCGATGCGCGCCACACGCAGCCGCGTCTTGGAATTTGTCATATGCCAACTACCCCCAGTAGTGGTCATCGTCAGTGGGGCAGCCGTGCGGAGCTTCCTGCGTGCCGAGGTGCCATGCGCCGGGCCGGCCGGTGATCGTCGATCCGGACCCTGCCCACCCCCGTGCCTACGCGCCCCGAACACGCGCGTGCCAGCCTGAATGCTTTCCCAGTTGTCACGCCGTCGTCAAGCCGGAGTAAAACCGAAATGTCCAAGCTGGAGCGGTAGTTGGGGACTCTTCGGGCCGGTCTGTGACCCAACCGACACCATGGGACGGCCGATGGTCAGCCGACGCTCTGCTCCTGCTCCTGCTGCTTGCGCCAGCGGATGCCCGCCTCCAGGAAGCCGTCGATGTCGCCGTCGAGGACGGCCTGGGGGTTGCCGACCTCGTACTCGGTGCGGAGGTCCTTGACCATCTGGTACGGCTGGAGGACGTACGAACGCATCTGGTTGCCCCAGGAGTTGCCGCCGTCGCCCTTGAGGGCGTCCATCTTGGCCTGCTCCTCCGCGCGGCGGTGCGCCAGGAGTCGGGCCTGGAGGACGCGCATGGCGGCGGCGCGGTTCTGGATCTGGGACTTCTCGTTCTGGCAGGAGACGACGATGCCGGTCGGCAGGTGCGTGATCCGGACCGCGGAGTCGGTGGTGTTGACCGACTGGCCGCCGGGGCCGGAGGAGCGGAAGACGTCGATGCGGATCTCGTTCTCCGGGATCTCGATGTGGTCGGTCTGCTCCACGACCGGCAGCACCTCGACGCCCGCGAAGGACGTCTGACGGCGGCCCTGGTTGTCGAAGGGCGAGATGCGCACCATGCGGTGGGTGCCCTGCTCGACGGAGAGGGTGCCGTAGGCGTAGGGGGCCTTGACGGTGAAGGTGGCGGACTTGATGCCCGCCTCCTCGGCGTAGGAGGTGTCGAGGACCTCCGTCGGGTAGCCCTTGCGCTCGGCCCAGCGCAGGTACATCCGCATGAGCTGCTCGGCGAAGTCGGCGGCGTCCACGCCACCCGCCTCGGCGCGGATGCTGACCATGGCCTCGCGGGGGTCGTACTCGCCGGAGAGCAGCGTGCGGACCTCCAGCTCGTCCACGGCCTTCCGGACCGACTTCAGCTCCTCCTCGGCCTCGGCCCGGGCGTCGGCGTCGTTCTCGGCCTCGGCCAGTTCGAACAGCACCTCCAGGTCGTCGATCCGGCCGTGCAGTTCCTCCACCTTGCGGAGCTGCCCCTGGAGGAAGGAGAGCCTGCTGGTGACCTGCTGGGCGTTCTCGGGGTCGTCCCAGAGGGAGGGGGCCGCCGCCTGCTCTTCGAGCGCGGCGATGTCGGCCCTCATCTTGTCGAGGTCCAGGACGGCCTCGATCGACTCCATGGTCGAGGTGAGGGACTTCAGTGTTTCGGATACGTCGACGACTGCCACGCATCCAGACTAACGGCTGGAAGAAGCGTTGCTTCCGTCCCGACGGCCGACCCCCGGCCGACCCCCGGCCGGGCGGTGGCCGGGAAAACCTCCCGTGCGGGGCATCCTCCCTGGTCAGGGAGTTTCCGACGGGTCGCTCTCCGTGGGGGAGGGAATCGCGGGGTCGCCCTCCTCGCCGTCGGCCAGGGCCAGCCAGCCGCCCACCCCCAGCGCCGCGGCGACGGCCGTGGCCGTGACGCCCAGCCTGATGCGGCGACGGCGCTCGGCCGCCCGGTGACGCGCGGAGCCGGCACGCGGGGCGCCCTGGGCACGGGGGGCGCGGGCGGTGCCGTGGGCGCCGCCCGCCAGCTCGTCCGCGCCGGGGACGCGCATGCTGGTGTGGGTGTCGCGGGTGGAGTCGGGCGCGGAGCCGTGCACGAGCGGGACGACGCCGCGCGCGGAGGTGTCGTACGGCTCGGCGGCGTACGGGGTGCCCTCGTAGGCGCCGTACTCCCCGTACGTCTCCGGTTCGGGCTCCGGCTCGTCGATGTCGAGCGGCGGGTGGCCGGCCAGCGCCGGGAGCTGCTCCCGCAGCCGCGCGGCCAGCTCCGAGGCGCGCAGCCGGGAGGCGGGGGCCTTGGCCAGGCACTGGTGGATGAGCTGCCACAGCTCGTCCGGGATGCCCGGCAGCGGGGCGACGCGCTCGGTGACGTGCCGGCGCAGGACGGCGCCGGGGTGGCCGCCGCCGAAGGGCGTGAAGCCGGCGAGCAGCTCGTAGAGGACCGTGGCCAGGGCGTAGACGTCGACGGAGGCGCGCGGCGGCAGGCCCTCGACGATCTCCGGGGCGACGTAGTCGGGGGTGCCGACGACCCGGCTGCCGTTGCCGCGGCTGGGCGCGTCGATCAGCTTGGCGATGCCGAAGTCGGTGAGCAGCGCGGGCGGGGCGCCGCCGGGACCGGCCGGGGCGTGGACGTCGAGCAGGACGTTCTCGGGCTTGACGTCGCGGTGCACGATCCCGGCCGCGTGGGCGGCGGCCAGCGCGTCGGCGACGTCGGCGGTGATGGCGACCGCCACCTGCGGCGCGAGGCGGCGCTCGCGCTCCAGCCGGGTGCGCAGGTCCGTGCCGCGCACGAGGTCCATGACGAGGGCGAGGTCGTTGCCGTCCACCACCAGGTCGCGCACGCCCACGACGCGCGGGTGGTTCAGGCCGAGCAGTGCGGCGCGCTCCTGGACGAAGCGGCCCACCAGTTCCTGGTCCGCGGCCAGGTCCTCGCGCAGCAGCTTGATGGCGACGGGACCCTGCGGTCCCTCGCCCAGCCACACCGTGCCGGCGCTGCCGCGACCCAGGATCTGGTGGGCGGTGTACCGACTGCCGATCTTCCGTGACATGGCGACAAAACTACGCTGCCGAAGGGGTGTCGCGCCCCTCGGATGGCAGCAACCGTCACCGGGGGAACGGAAATCCGACCTCGAAAGTCGACAAAGCGCCCGGGTCGGCCCGCCTCACCCGTTGTTCGCGGGGGCGTCCGGGAGGTTCTCCTGCACGTCCTGGATGTCCTGCTGGACGTCCTTGACGTTCTCGGCGGCCCCCTGGCCGGCGCCCACGAGGTCCTCCAGCCACGCCCAGGCGTCGCCGAACCAGGTCTTGGTGTCCTCCCAGAACTGCCTGCCCTGGTCCCACCACTCGGGCAGCGGCGTGAAGTTCCACACCAGGACGCAGATCAGGACGACGATCAGCACCATGGACAGGCAGCCCTTGAGGCAGCCGAGCCCCGGGATGCGCAGGGGGCTGGAGCTGCGCTGCCGCGGCTGCCGGGGGGCGCGCTGGGGCGCGGGCGGGCGCGGGGGCTCGTACCGCTGCGGCTGCGGCTCGGGCTGCCGGGCCGGCGCGGGCGCGTACGGCTGCTGCTGCGCCTGCCGCCGGCGCGACTGCGGCCTCGGCTGCTGCGGCTGGGACCGGGGCTGCCGGGGCGGCTGCTGCGGCTGGGGCGGCTGCGGGGCGGGGCGGCGCCGGGGCCGGCGGCGCAGCGGGTCCAGCTCCGGGTCGAGCGGCTGGATCTGGGTCTGCTCGTTGCGGTCCCGGGCGGCGCGCAGCTGGGTCTGCCAGGGGTGCGGCTCCTCCGGACGCGGTCCGCCCGGACCGGGCGGGCCGTCCGGCATGGGCGACATCACACGGGTGGCGTCGGCGTCGGAACCGCCCTGGCCCCCTCCCTGTCCGGAGCCCTGTCCGGGACCGCCCGTCTGCGGCAGGACGCTGGTGGCCGCGTTGGGGTCGTAGGCGGGGCCGCCGCCGGGGCCGCCCGACGTCGGCAGCACCTGGGTGGGGTCCGAGGCGCCGGGCGGAGTGCCGGGGCCCTGCGGGCCCCCGGGCACCGGGGTGGGCGACGGGTCCGGGTCCAGCAGCGCGGCGACGCCCATCGCGGCCTCGGCCTGCGCGGGCGTGGCGTGCACCCCGATGCCCGCGGCGACCGTCCGCAGGGCCCGGGCGAGGCTCTCCGCGCCGGGCCGCTCGTCGGGGTTCTTGCGCAGGCAGCGCTCGATGACGGTCCACAGCGGCAGGGGCACGTTGCCGGGGCGCTGCGGCTCCTCGGTCAGGTGCCGCTGGATGACCTCCAGGGAGGTGCCGCCGCCGAACGGCGGTCTGCCGGTGACCAGCTCGTACAGCAGGATGCCGGCGCCGTAGACGTCCACCGCGGAGGTCTGCGGCCGTCCCTCGGCGGACTCGGGCGCGACGTACGCCGGGGTGCCGACGAACTCGTGGGTGCGGGTCAGGCCCGGGGAGTCGGCGAGGCGGGCGATGCCGAAGTCGGTGAGCATCGGCCGCAGGCCCGCGGGGTCGTCCTCGGACCCGGCGAGCAGGACGTTGGCCGGTTTCAGATCCCGGTGGACGATCCCGTCGGCGTGGCTGGCGGCCAGCGCGTCGGCGATCTGCGCGGTCAGCAGCGCGGCGGCCACCGGCGAGAGGGGGCCGTTCTCGCGCAGGTAGCGGTGGAGGTCCGGGCCGTCGATCAGGTCCATGACGAGGGCGAGCAGGTCGCCCTCGACCACCAGGTCGCGGGTGCGGACGATGTTGGGGTGGGTGAGGCGGAGCAGGACGGAGCGCTCGCGCAGGAAGCGCATCACCACGTCCGGATCGCTCGCCAACTCCTCCTTGAGCACCTTGATCGCGACCGTCTCGCCGGGGTGCCCGGCCACGGCCGCCTCGGCGCCCGCCGTCTCCCTCTGACGCGCGCGCCAGACGGTGCCCGTCGCGCCGCGCCCGAGCGGCTCTTCGAGCAGGTACTTGCTGCCTACCGGCCGCACGTCATGCGCTCCCTGATCGTGATCGGTCCTGCCGGGGCGACCGCGGTGGGCGCCCCGTCGGCCCACTGTAGTGCCGTGGAGCAGGAGGACCTACGGGCCGGGACACACCGGACGGGGTCGATCCGTCCGCCGCCGGTCCCCTTTCCGCCCCCTCTCCGTTCCGGTTCCGCATCCCTCTCCGCCTCCTCCCGCGCTCTTCCGCTCGCTTCCCGTCCGTTTCCGGCGTTTTTCCGCCCTTCTTCCCTCTCCTCCCCGTCCCCCGCCGTCCCTCGCCGTCCCTCACCGTCCGGCGGCCCGTCTTCCGTCTGGGACGCGCCGCACCGGCGGGCGGTTGCCGCGAGGCGGCCCCCGCGCACCCCACGCGGTGATCCGCCCCGGAGCGAAACGCTCAGTGGGCAGGCAATTACCGGCCACATTTGCACGCGTAGCCGACCAATCAAGATCATTCGTTGGGGGATCGCGGGCGCGGTGACGGTGGACGGTGCGAGGATGCACCCAGCATCACGGGACTGAAGGGGCCGATGGCGATGCAGATCCGGCTGACTGTCCTCGGACCGCGCGGCGGTTCCGCGGAACAGACCGCGAGCGGGTGCGACGTGCTGGTGACCGCCCCTCCCGGCACCACCCTCTCCGCCGTGACGGGCGCCCTCGCGGCCGCCGCCGCCTCGGCCGGCGTCGCCCCCGCCGCCGGGTCCGGGGACGCGGTGCCGGTGTTCGTCGGAGCCCAGCGGCTGGACCCGGCACGCCAGATGCTCGGGGTGCCGCCGCTGGTGGACGGCGCGGTGGTCTCCCTCTACGGCCCGACCGCCCCCTGGGGCCACGGCCCGGCGCCCGGCGGCGCGCGGGCCCGGCTGCACGTGGTCGCCGGACCGGACGCGGGCGGCGTCCACCTGCTGCGGGGCGGGCAGGTCCGCGTCGGCCGCTCCGCCGAGGCCGACGTGCCGCTGGACGACCCGGACGTCTCCCGGCTGCACTGCCTGGTCACCGTGGCCGACACGGGCGAGGTGACCGTCACCGACCTGGCCTCCACCAACGGCACGACGGTGGACGGCGTCCCCGTCCACGACCGGCCGGTCCCCCTGCCGGTGGGGGCGACGCTGCGGCTGGGCGAGTCGGCCGTGCGGCTGCGGGCCGACTCCGGCGCGGGGGGCATACCGGGCGTCCCGGCCGCCCTGCCCACCGTCCCGGACGGCGAGGGCCGGCTGCGGATCGTCCCCGGCGCGTCCGGCGCGGCCGGGGGCGGCACCGCCTCCCCGCGCCCCGGCGGGATCGCGGCGCCCGCCGCCGAGACGGTCAGCGGGCTGGGCGGCGCGACGCTGCCGGCCGCGCCGGGCGGATCGGCCACCCCGTACGTGCCCGGGCCCGGCGGGGCGCCCGAGGAGGCCGAGCACGGCCGCGCCGGCCACCACCCCTTCCCCGACGGCGGCGGCACCCACGGCGCCGGGTTCGTCCGCCCGCGTGGCGGCGCCCCGGGTGAGCGGCGCGGACGCGGCGGTCTGGGCTCCTGGACGCGCTGGCTCACCGGGGGCCGGACGGAGGAGGACGACCGGACGGCGGCGGCCGGTGCCGCGTGGCCGGCGGCGTCGTCGCGGTCCGCCGCACCACCGCCGGACGACGAGCGGTGGCCCGATCCGTCCGAGATCCTGCTCACCGCGCTGGGGCCGGGTCCCCGGCTGTGGGAGCGCGGCCCGGACCACCCCGACGCGCTCACCGTCCGCCTGGGCACCACCCGTCGCGCGGGCGGGGGCGTCGCCCCGGTCACCGTCGACCTGCGGGAGGTCGGCTCGCTGGGGCTGGCGGGCCCCCGGGACCGGCTGCTGCCGCTGGTGCGCGCGGTGCTCGCCCAGCTCGCCGCGCTGCACGGGCCGGGCGCCCTGGAGATCGTGCTGCTGGCCGCCGACCGGACGCACGGGGACGCGGCCCGCGGGGAGTGGTCCTGGCTGGGCTGGCTGCCGCACCTGCGCCCCACCCGCGGTCAGGACTGCCGTCTGCTGCTGGCGTACGACCACGAGCAGGCCGCCGCCCGCATCGAGGAACTGGTCCGGCGGCTGGACGAGCGGGGGGCGGGCGGCCCGCCGACGGTCGCCGTGGTCGACGGCGACCCCGGACCGGCCGACCTGCGCGAGGCCGTGGAGCGGTTGGCGGCGCGCGGACCGGCCGCCGGCGTCCACCTGCTGTGCCTGGCCGAGACTCCGTCCGCCACCCCCGCCTCCCCGCTCGCCGTCACCCTGGAGGCCGCGGCGACCGCCTCGCCCGCCTTCCGCGTCTGCGGCACCGTCGGCCTGCTCAGCGGCGCCGTCGCCACGGCGGTCCGGGTGGTCCGCCGCGGCACGGACCCGGCGAACGCTCCCGTGGCGACCGTGGACGGGGTGTCGGACGCCTGGGCCGAGCGCTTCGCGCGGGCCCTGGCCCCGCTGTGCGAGGCGGACGAGGGGCGCGGGGCGGCCTCGTCCCGCCCGACGCCGCTGCCGAAGACCTCCCGCCTGCTGGAGGAGCTGGGTCTGGCCCGGGCCACGCCCGCCGCGCTGCTGGCCCGCTGGACCGACCCGGGCGCCCCGGCCGCCCCCGCCGCGCCGGCGTCTCCGCGTTCGGCATCAGCGGCACCAACGCC
>NZ_BAAASZ010000039.1:0-2567 GCF_039533145.1 Streptomyces macrosporus | reverse complement strand
CGGCCGCGCGTCCGCCGTTGACGCGACGTCCCCGTCCCGACGCCCTGCCACTGTCGTACGCCCAGCGCCGGCTGTGGTTCATCAACCGGCTGGACCCCACCGCCCACCTGTACAACATCTCCCTCTCGCTGCGGCTCCGCGGTGAGCTGGACCGGGCGGCGCTGGAGCAGGCGCTGGCCGACGTGGTCGCCCGGCACGAGAGCCTGCGCACCGTGTTCCCCGAGACCGAGGGACAGCCGCACCAGGTCGTCCTCGCCCACGGCACCGTTGCCAAGGACATCCTGCGCGCCGAGCGGACCACCGAGGACCGGGTCGGCGACGCGGTCGCGGCGGCGGCCCGGAAGGGCTTCGACGTCAGGCACGACATCCCGTTGCGCGTCACCCTGCTGGAAGTGGGCCCGACCGAGCACGTCCTGGTGCTGGTGTTGCACCACATCGCGGGTGACGCGTGGTCGCTGGGTCCGCTGGCGGCGGATCTGGGGGTCGCGTACGCGGCCCGGTGCCGGGGGGAGGCGCCCGGCTGGGCGCCGCTGCCGGTGCAGTACGCGGACTACACGCTCTGGCAGCGCGAGGTCCTGGGCGAGGGGAGCGATCCCGACAGCGAGATGTCCCGGCAGCTCGCCTACTGGAAGGAGACGCTGGCGGGTCTGCCGGAGGAGCTGGAGCTGCCCCGGGACCGTCCGCGTCCCGCCGACGGATCGCACCGAGGCGACCGCGTCCGGTTCGAGCTGGACGCCGGACTGCACCGCCGGCTGCTGGAACTCTCCCGACGCAGCGGTGCCAGCGTCTTCATGGTGCTCCAGGCGGCGCTGGCGGCGCTGCTGACCCGGTTGGGCGCGGGCACCGACATCCCCATCGGCACTCCGATCGCCGGTCGCACCGACGACGCGCTGGACGACCTGGTCGGCTTCTTCGTCAACGAACTGGTGCTGCGCACCGACACCTCGGGCGACCCGACCTTCCGGGAACTGCTCGCCCGGGTCCGGGAGACCGACCTCGCCGCGTACGCCCACCCCGACGTGCCGTTCGAGCGGCTGGTGGAGGAGCTGAACCCCGCCCGTTCCCTGTCCCGCCACCCGCTGTTCCAGGTCTGCCTGGCACTCCAGAACGTGGGCCGGGCCGAAGCCGTCCTGCCCGGAATCGCCATCGCGACGGAGCCCAAGGGCAGCGACCTGGCGCGGTTCGACCTGTCGTTCGGACTGAGCGAGCGCCACACCGACGACGGCCTGCCGGGCGGACTCGACGCCCATGCCGACTACTCGACGGACCTGTTCGACCGGCCGACCGTCGAGGCCATGGTCGCGCGCTTCGTCAGGATGCTGGAGGCGGTCACGGCCGATCCGGACGGCTCCATCGGCGACGTCGACATCCTGACGGCCGAGGAGCGGGAACACCTGCTGGCCGCCGGGAAGGGGCCCGAGAGAACCCGCGGGGCCGGCCTGCTCGTACCGGCGATGTTCGAGGCGCAGGCGAAGCGGACACCGGACCGAACGGCGGTGGTGTCCGGGGACGAGCAGCTGTCGTACGAGGAGCTCGACGCGCGGGCCAACCGGTTGGCGCGGGTGCTTCTCGAGCGGGGCGCGAGACCGGAGTCGGTGGTGGCGCTGGCCGTACCGCGGTCGCCGGAGATGGTGGTGGCGGTGCTCGCCGTACTGAAGTCGGGGGCGGCCTACCTGCCGGTCGACCTCGACTATCCGGCCGAGCGGGTGGCGCACATGCTGGCCGACGCGGAACCGGTGCTGGTGGTCACGGTGCGGGACGCGGTCGCGCAGCTGCCGGGAACCACGCGGCGGCCGGTGCTGGTGCTGGACGACGCGGACGTCGCCGCGGACATCGCCGGCCGGGAGTCGCGGGACCTGGACGCGGACGAGCGGACCCTGTGGGCGGGCCAGCCCGCCTATGTCATCTACACCTCCGGATCGACCGGAGTGCCCAAGGGCGTCACCGTCGACCACGGAAACCTGGCGGACTACGTGGCGACCGCGGCCGAGGAGTACCGGGGCGTGTCCGGGCAGGTGCTTCTGCACTCGTCCGTCTCGTTCGACACCACGGTCACCTCACTGCACGTTCCGCTGACGACCGGAGGCCGCGTCCGCGTCGGCCGGCTCGCCAACGACGGCCTGCGCGACCCGCTCACGCTGCTGAAGGTGACGCCGAGCCACCTGGGCATGCTGTCGCCGGCGGCCGGACACGCACCGAGCGCCGCCCAGGAGCTCCTGGTCGCCGGCGAGGCACTGACGTCCGAGGTGGTCGAGCCGTGGCGTTCGGCCCACCCGTCGTCGACCGTCTTCAACGTCTACGGGCCCACCGAGACGACGGTCAGCGCCCTTCAGTACCGGATCGACCCCGGAGCCTGTCTGCCGTCGGGCGGGGTGCCGATCGGCCGTCCGCTGGCGAACACGCGGGCGTACGTGCTGAACGAGCGGCTGGGGCTGGTGCCGACCGGTGTGGTGGGCGAGCTGTATCTGTCCGGCCCCGGGGTGGCGCGTGGATATGTGAACCGGCGCGGGCTGACGGCGGAGCGTTTCGTGGCCGATCCGTTCGGGGTGCCGGGGGCGCGGATGTAC
>NZ_BAAASZ010000038.1:0-2822 GCF_039533145.1 Streptomyces macrosporus | reverse complement strand
CGCGCACGCCGCAGGAGGAGATCCTGTGCGGGCTGTTCGCCGAGGTGCTGGGCGTGCCGCGGGTCGGGATCGACGACAACTTCTTCGAGCTGGGCGGCCACTCCCTCATCGCCACCCGGCTGCTCAGCCGGATCCGGTCCGTCCTGTCCGCGCAGCCCGGCATCCGGGCCCTCTTCGAGGCGCCGACCGTGGCCGGGCTCGCCGCTCGCCTGGACAAGAACCTCGGCACGCGGCCCGGTCCCGTCCCGGCGCACCGGCCGGAGCGCATGCCGCTGTCGTACGCGCAGCGCCGGCTGTGGTTCATCAACCGGCTGGACCCCACCGCCCCCGTCTACAACATCCCGATGGTGATGCGGCTCCGCGGTGAGCTGGACCGGGCGGCGCTGGAGCAGGCGCTGGCCGACGTGGTCGCCCGGCACGAGAGCCTGCGCACCGTGTTCCCCGAGACCGGTGGGGAACCGTGGCAGCGGGTGCTCGACCCGCAGGACGGCACGGTCGGTCTGACCGTGCTCGACGTGGACCGGAAGAACACGGACGAGGTGATCGCCGATCTCGTCGGGTGCGGCTACGACCTGACGCGCGACCTGCCCTTGCGTGCCTGGCTGCTGAGACTGGGCCCGACCGAGCACGTCCTGGTGGGGCTGTTGCACCACATCGCGGGTGACGCGTGGTCGCTGGGTCCGCTGGCGGCGGATCTGGGGGTCGCGTACGCGGCCCGGTGCCGGGGGGAGGCGCCCGGCTGGGCGCCGCTGCCGGTGCAGTACGCGGACTACACGCTCTGGCAGCGCGAGGTCCTGGGCGAGGCGAGCGATCCCGACAGCGAGATGTCCCGGCAGCTCGCCTACTGGAAGGAGACGCTGGCCGGCCTGCCGGAGGAGCTGGAACTGCCCCGGGACCGTCCGCGTCCCGCCGACGGATCGCACCGAGGCGAGCGACTGGCGTTCTCGATCGACGCGCACCTGCACCGCCGGCTGCAAGCCCTGGCCACGGCGACCGGCACCAGCCTGTTCATGGTGCTCCAGGCGGCGCTGGCGGCGCTGCTGACCCGGTTGGGCGTGGGCACCGACATCCCCATCGGCGCCCCGATCGCCGGACGCACCGACGACGCCCTCGACCGTCTCGTGGGACTGTTCCTCAACACCCTGGTGCTGCGCACCGACACGGCGGGCGACCCGACCTTCCGGGAACTCCTGGAGCGCGTGCGGGAGACCGACCTGGGCGCCTACGCCCACCAGGACGTGCCGTTCGAGCGGCTGGTGGAGGAGCTGAACCCCGCCCGCTCGGTGTCCCGTCACCCGCTGTTCCAGGTCTGCCTGGCCCTCCACAACACCGATCGGGCGACCCTCGACCTGCCGGGTCTCGGAGTGTCCGCGGAACCCGGCGAGCAGGGACGATGGGCCAAGTTCGACATCGCCTTCGCCGTGACCGAGCGCCGTTCCGGCACCGGCGGCCCGGACGGCCTCGACGGCCTCGTCGAGTACGCGACGGCCATGTTCGACCGGGAGACCGTCGAGACGCTGAGCGTCCGCCTGGTGCGTCTGCTGAAGGCGGTCGCCGCGGACCCGGACGCCCCGATCGGCCGGATCGATGTCCTCGGTACCGCCGAGCGCCGCCGCCTCCTGGTGGAGTGGAACGACACCGCGCGGGAGGTGCCCGCGACGGTGCTGCACGAGCCGTTCGAGCACCAGGCGGCCGTGACACCGGACGCCGTCGCGGTGATTTTCCAGGACGAACGACTGGACTACCAGCGGTTGAACGAGCGGGCGAACCGGCTCGCCAGGCACCTGGTCGGCCTGGGCGCGGGACCGGGGCGACTGGTGGCCGTCGCCCTGCCGCGGTCCGCCGAGCTGATCGTGGCCCTGCTGGCGACGCTGAAGTCGGGGGCGGGCTATGTGCCCATCGACCCGGACTACCCCGCCGACCGCATCGCCTACATGCTCCGGGACGCACGGCCGGCCCTGACCCTCACCGACGGCACGACCGCGGCCCGGCTCTCCGAGGCGTTCGGTGACACAAAGACGCTGCTCGTCGACCAGCCGGACACCCTGACGGCCCTGGAGGCGCTGCCGGCGGGGAACCTCACGGACGCCGAACGCGCCGGTGCGCTCCGTCCCCACCACCCGGCCTACGTCATCTACACCTCCGGCTCCACCGGCCGGCCCAAGGGCGTCGCCGTCCCGCACTCCGCGATCGACAACCGGCTGCGCTGGATGCAGGCCGAGTACGGGCTCGGTTCCGGCGACCGTGTGCTCCAGAAGACACCGAGCGGATTCGACGTATCGGTGTGGGAGCTGTTCTGGCCGCTGCGCGAGGGCGCCACGCTGGTCGTCGCCGAACCGGGCGGTCACCAGGACCCGGCGTATCTGGCCCGGACCATCCGCGAACAAGAGATCGACGTCTGCCACTTCGTGCCCTCGATGCTCCGGGTTTTCCTCGCGGCACCGGAAGCCGCGGGCTGCGGGCAGGCGCTCAAGCGGGTGTTCGCCAGCGGCGAGGCCCTGCCGCGGGAGACCGCCGAGGACTTCCACCGGGTGCTGCCCGGGGTGCCGCTGCACAACCTCTACGGCCCGACCGAGGCGGCCGTGGACGTGACGTACCACGCCTGCGAGCCGGGCGCGTCGGGGCCGGTGCCGATCGGCCGGCCGGTGTGGAACACCCGGCTGTACGTCCTGGACGCGGCGCTGGAGCCTTGCCCGCCCGGTGTGGCCGGGGAGCTGTACCTCGCGGGAACGCAGCTGGCGGACGGTTACCTGGGTCGTCCGGCTTTGACGGCGGAGCGTTTCGTGGCCGATCCGTTCGGGGTGCCGGGGGCGCGGATGTAC
>NZ_BAAASZ010000037.1:104782-158970 GCF_039533145.1 Streptomyces macrosporus | reverse complement strand
CAAGGAACGGACGCTTCCTTCGCGACCCCTCTCCGGGGCCCCTCCGGGCGCTTCCCTCTCGGTGTGTCCACCACTTTAGCGGATCTTTCCGGCGACTCATAATCGAGCCATTCGGGTTGGCTTTCCGCACAGCGGAAACGACCCCTGCCGGGATCCCTGGTTTGGTGGTTTGTCCGCTCCGGGCCTCTCGCTCACGCGACCGCTTCGGTCGCCGTGAGGACCTCGTCCCGTTCCAGCGGCTCGGTCTACGTTAGACCTCGGGCACCCTGGCGTCAAGCACCGTCTTCCGACGACGTGGCTGGTGCGCTCTGTAAGGGCTCACGGTGGGGTCGTCGGCGATCCAGTAGCGCCACGGGTGGGCGGCTCCCTCGCCTCCCACGCCCGTGCGCGGGCCGGTGCGTATGCGGTGCGCCGGGACCGGGGTGCCCGTGAGGATGCGGAGGGGGGCCTCCGGGTCGTTCCCGCAGACGTCGGTGCCGTTCAGGGCGCGGTCCACGCCCAGGGCCGTGGCCAGGCGGGCGGGGCCCTTGGCCAGCTCGTTGTCGTTGCGCGCCTTGGGACGGCGCTTGCGGGCCCACTCCCGGCCTCTCACCACCTCGCCCGCACGCAGCAGCACACCGCTCGCGGTGCCCTCGCCGTCGCAGACCAGGTTGAGGCAGTGCCACATGCCATAGGTGAAGTAGACGTACGCGTGGCCGGGCGGGCCGAACATCACGGCGTTGCGCTCGGTCCGGCCGCGGTAGGCGTGCGACCCGGGGTCGATCCGCCCCGCGTACGCCTCGACCTCGGTCAGGCGCAGCTCGACGGGGCCGTCCTCGGTCGTGCGGACCAGGACGCGCCCGAGCAGGTCAGGGGCGACCTCCAGAACGGGGCGGTGGAAGAAGTCGCGGGGCAGGGGCATACGGTCTTGCTCTGCGGTCACGCCGGTCGAGCGTAGTGCAGCCATCGGGTGACGATCGCGGGCGGCGGCCCGGACGGTGGAACCGTCCGACGGACTGCCGGCGTTTACACAGTCCGACGCGACACACAGGCCAGGGCCTGGGGGAGGAAGACATGGGCTTCAAGAAGCTGTTCGCGAGCGTGGGCATCGGCGGTGCGTCCGTGGAGACGGTGCTGACCGAGCCGAACGTGGTGCCGGGCGGTGTGGTCCAGGGCGAGGTGAGGATCCAGGGCGGCTCGGTCGTCCAGGAGATCCAGGGGCTGTCGGTCGGTCTCCAGGCGAAGGTCGAGGTCGAGGGCGGCGAGGAGGAGTACAACAAGAACATCGAGTTCCACCGCCGGCAGCTCGGCGGCTCCTTCGAGCTCCAGCCGGGGGCCGTGCACACGGTGCCGTTCGGGCTGGAGGTGCCGTGGGAGACCCCGATCACCATGTTCATGGGCCGGCACCTGACCGGGATGAACATCGGGGTGAAGACGGAGCTGGCGATCGCCAAGGCCGTGGACTCCGGCGACCTCGACCCGGTGAACGTCCACCCGCTCCCCGCCCAGCAGGCGATCCTCGACGCGTTCGCGGGTCTGGGCTTCCACTTCAAGAACGCGGACCTGGAGCAGGGACACATCCGCGGGACGCGGCAGAAGCTGCCCTTCTACCAGGAGATCGAGTTCCTGGCTCCGCAGCAGTACCGCGGGCTCAACCAGGTCGAGCTGAGCTTCGTCGCGGACGAGCGCGAGATGGACGTCGTCCTGGAGATGGACAAGAAGCCCGGCCTGTTCAGCGAGGGCAGCGACACGTACCGCTCCTTCACCATGGACCTGGCGAACTTCCGGCAGACGGACTGGACCGCCTACCTCAACCAGTGGCTGGCCGAGGTCGGCGGCAAGCGGAACTGGTTCTGATCCCGGTCCGCGTCCGCCGGACGGCGTGCGTCGGGTGTGGGGCGCGGTCCCGTGCGGGCCGCGCCCCCCGCGCGTCCGGGGCTCGGCCCGCCACGGTGTTTCCGTCCGCGGGGGTGAAGATCGATAGGCTGGCGGCGCAGCGATGTCGCGCTACCGAGGAGGTTCCGACGTGACCGAGCAGAAGCGGCGCCCACTCCCCCACGACTTCCATCCTCCGGTGCCGTCGTTCACGGTCGTCAGCGACGATGTGTCCGAGGGCGCCCGACTGAAGCCCGACCAGGTCTACGCCGAGGGGAACACCTCTCCGCACCTGCGGTGGGAGGGGTTCCCGGAGGAGACGAAGAGCTTCGCCGTCACGTGCTTCGACCCGGACGCGCCGACCGGCAGCGGCTTCTGGCACTGGTCGGTGTTCGACATCCCGGCGACCGTGACGGAGCTGCCCGCGGGCGCCGGCACGGGTGAGATGAAGGGCCTGCCCGAGGGCGCCGTGCACGTGCGCAACGACTACGGCACCAGGGACTTCGGCGGGGCCGCGCCGCCGCCCGGGGACGGCCCGCACCGCTACGTCTTCACGGTGTACGCCGTGGACACCGAGAAGCTGGGGGTGGACGCGGACGCGTCGCCCGCCGTGGTCGGCTTCAACCTGCGGTTCCACACGCTGGCCCGGGCGCAGCTCATCGGCGAGTACGAGGTGCCCGCGCAGGACTGACACCCGGGCCGCCCCTCCACCGCCCCGCGCACCGCCCCCGCGCGGGGCCTTCTCCGTTTCCGGTCCGTGCCGGTCCGTGCCGTGCACGACTGTTTTCCATGATCGTCACCCGGCGGCCGGTCCGTGGGCATCTCCCGTACAACGTGGGGAAATTGCGTTGTTCACCTCGTGGGGCAACGGCACAGTGGTGCCACCTCGCCACGGGGGCGGGGCCCGGGCCCGGAGGTGGGTGAGATGCGCGAGGCGTTGGTGCTCAATGCCGGTTTCGAGCCGCTGTCGACGGTGTCGCTGCGGCGCGCGGTGGTGCTGGTGATGCAGGACAAGGTCGTCGTCGAACAGTCCCACCCGGGGCTGCGCGTGCGGGCGGCGCACATCGACCTGCCGGTGCCGCAGGTGATCAGGCTCCGCAGATACGTACGGGTTCCCTTCCGACAACGGGCGCCGTGGTCGCGGCGCGGTGTGCTCGTGCGGGACCGGCACCGGTGCGCCTACTGCGGGCGCCGGGCGACCACGGTGGACCACATCGTGCCGCGTTCGCGCGGTGGGGGCGACACGTGGCTGAACACGGTGGCGGCGTGCGCGGAGGACAACCACCGCAAGGCGGACCGCACGCCCGCGCAGGCGGGGATGCGGCTGCTCACGCAGCCGTTCGAGCCCACTCCGGCGGACGCGCTGGTCCTGGCGCTGGGGCTGCGGGAGGGCGACTCGCTGCCGGACTGGCTGCCGCTGCCCGCCTCGGCCTGAGCGGCCGGCCCGGCGCGGTCACCCCAGGAGGAGCTGGAGGATCGCCACCACGCCGACGGCCACGATGACCGCGCGGAGGGCGGTGGGCGGCAGCTTGCGTCCCAGGCGGGCGCCGAGCTGACCGCCCACCGCCGAGCCGACGGCGATGAGCAGGACGGCGGTCCAGTCGAACTCGGCGACGAAGAGGAAGAAGAGCGCGGCGGTGCCGTTGACGACCGCGCCGAGGATGTTCTTCACGGCGTTGATGCGCTGGAGGTCCTCGCGGAGGAGCAGTCCCATCAGGGCGAGGTAGATGACGCCCTGGGCGGCGCCGAAGTAGCCGCCGTACGCGCTGGACAGGGTGATGCCGCCGAGGAGGACGGGGCCGCCGTGGGGGTGGCCCTGGTGCCCGTTGCGCTCGCGCCGGCGCTGGACGGCGCGGGACAGGCGCGGCTGGGCGATGACGAGCACCAGGGCGAGCGCGATGAGCGCCGGGACGATCATGTCGAACGCCGTGGACGGCAGCATGATCAGCAGGGCCGCTCCGACCAGGGCGCCGATGAAGGCCACGCTGCTCAGCCGCAGGACGCGGTCGCGCTGTCCGCGCAGTTCGCGGCGGTAGCCGATGGCGCCGCTGACGGAGCCGGGGACCAGGCCCAGCGCGTTGGAGACGTTCGCGGTGACCGGGGAGAGGCCGACCGCGAGCAGGACCGGAAAGGTGATCAGGGTCCCTGAGCCCACGATCGTGTTGATGGTGCCCGCGCCGATGCCGGCGGCGAAGACCGCCAGCGCCTCCCAGATGTCCACGTGCCACGCCCCTCGGCCGAGAATCGGTGTCCAGTGCACCGATCATGCCCGAGGGGCGCCGCCACGGTGTGTCGGGGTGGTGTACGGGGTGTGCGCAGGAGGTGTGCCCGGCCGCCTCCGCCGGCCGCGGTCAGTCGATCGGGGGCTGCTCGCGGCGCTTGGTCAGGTCGGAGCGGCCGGTGCCGCCGTCTCCGGAGGGGCCGCCGGAAGGGGTGGGGACGGAGCCGCCGAGGTTGCCGAACGCGCCGCCGAGTCCCTTGAGGGCGTCGCCGATCTCGCTGGGCACGATCCACAGCTTGTTGGCGTCGCCCTCGGCGATCTTGGGGAGCATCTGGAGGTACTGGTAGGCCAGGAGCTTCTGGTCCGGGTCGCCGGCGTGGATGGACTCGAAGACCGTGCGGATCGCCTGGGCCTCGCCCTCGGCCCGGAGCGCGGCGGCCTTGGCCTCGCCCTCCGCGCGGAGGATGGCGGACTGCTTCTCGCCCTCGGCGGTGAGGATCTGGGACTGCCGGACGCCTTCCGCCTGGAGGATCGCGGCGCGCTTGTCGCGGTCGGCGCGCATCTGCTTCTCCATCGAGTCCTGGATGGAGGTCGGCGGCTCGATCGCCTTGAGCTCGACGCGGTTGACGCGGATGCCCCACTTGCCGGTGGCCTCGTCCAGGACGCCGCGCAGCGCGGCGTTGATCTCCTCGCGGGAGGTCAGGGTGCGCTCCAGGTCCATGCCGCCGATGATGTTGCGCAGGGTGGTGACGGTGAGCTGCTCGATGGCCTGGATGTAGCTGGCGACCTCGTACGTCGCGGCCCGCGCGTCGGTGACCTGGTAGTAGATCACCGTGTCGATGTTCACCACCAGGTTGTCCTGGGTGATCACCGGCTGCGGCGGGAAGGGGACGACCTGTTCGCGGAGGTCGACGCGGTTGCGGATGGTGTCGATGAACGGGACGACGATGTTGAGACCCGCGTTCAGGGTCCGGGTGTAGCGGCCGAAGCGCTCCACGATCGCGGCGCTGGCCTGCGGAATGACCTGGATCGTCTTGATGAGTGCGATGAAGACCAGCACCACCAGGATGATCAGCACGATGATGATGGCGTCCATCGTGTCTCCCCCTGCGTTCTACGGATGTCGCTATGGATGTCGCGCTGACCGCGACGACGGTGTGACCGTGCGGTTACCCGCTATCACATCACGACGGCGGTGGCCCCGTCGATCTCCACCACGTCCACCTGCGCACCGGGCTCGTAGGTCGCGCTCGTGTCGAGGGCGCGCGCGGACCAGACCTCGCCGGCGAGCTTGATGCGTCCCCCGTGGGCGTCCACCGTTTCGAGGACGATCGCCTGACGCCCCGTCAGGGCGTCCACGCCGCTTCGCAGTTCGGGACGCTGTGTCTGCATGCGTCTGGCGATGGGACGGACGACGAGGATCAACGCGGTCGAGACCACCGCGAAGACGGCCACCTGGGCCACCGCTCCTCCCCCGAGTCCGGCGACGACCGCGCCCGCGATGGCACCCACCGCGAGCATGCCGAACTCGGGCATGGCGGTCAGCACGAGGGGGATTCCGAGCCCTACGGCGGCGATCAGCCACCACACCCATGCGTCCACACCGTCATGGTAGGGCGCCGATCACCCGAGCGGGAGACCCTGCGCCGTCCAGCGGTCGCCGTGGTGCTCCACGATCAGCGGCAGTCCGAAGCAGTGCGAGAGGTTGCTGGAGGTCAGCTCGGTCTCGACCGGTCCGGCGGTGAGCACCTTGCCCTGACGGATCATCAACACGTGGGTGAAGCCCGGGGGGATCTCCTCGACGTGGTGGGTCACCATGATCATCGAGGGGGCGTACGGGTCGCGGGCGAGCCGGCCCAGCCGGCGGACCAGGTCCTCGCGGCCGCCGAGGTCGAGGCCCGCGGCGGGCTCGTCCAGGAGCAGCAGTTCGGGGTCGGTCATCATGGCGCGGGCGATCTGGGTGCGCTTGCGCTCGCCCTCGGAGAGGGTGCCGAACCTGCGGTCGAGGTAGGCGCTCATCCCGAGGCGGTCGAGGAAGGCGAGGGCGCGCTCCTCGTCGACCGGGTCGTAGTGCTCGCGCCAGCCCGCGGTCATGCCGTAGGCGGCGGTGAGGACGGTCTGGAGCACGGTCTGGTCGCGCGGCAGCTTCTCGGCGAGCGCGCTGCTCGCCATGCCGATGCGGGGGCGCAGTTCGAAGACGTCGACCCTGCCGAGCCGTTCGCCGAGGATGGTCGCGGTCCCGGACGACGGGTAGAGGTAGCTGGAGGCGATGTTGAGCAGGGTGGTCTTGCCGGCGCCGTTGGGGCCGAGGATGACCCAGCGCTCCCCCTCCTTGACCGACCAGGAGACGTCTTCCACCAGAGCCCGACCCTCGCGGACCACGGATACGTCCACCAGCTCCAGAACATCGCTCATGGCGCGTTGTCTCCCATTTGCAGTCGCTGCTGTCGTCTGTGCCTGTGGGCACAGTCCCCAGGGAAAACCTACGCCACGTCCGTCGCGGTGCTGTCCTTAGGCTGGGGGCATGCTCGATGAACCTCGTTCCGGGCGGCTGACCGCCTGGGGAAATGCCCTGTTCGCCGGAGTGGTCCCGCCGGACGACGCCGCGCCGCGCATCGTGGGCGGCGATGCCGTCCACCGGGTGGCGGGTCTGCCGGGCGAGTCCGGGGAGGTGGGCCTCACCCTCGCGCTCGGCCGGCTGCGCGCGCTGGGGGTGAGGGGGCTGCGGCTGGCCCTGCCCGCGCCGGGGCATCCGCTGGGGCTGAGCGGACCGCCGGAGTTCAACGCCCTGGCCCTGGACGCCGGGGAGGCGGTGGTCGCCGTGGGGGCGGCGCTGGGGCTGGTGCCGGAGGTGAGCGAGGCGGGTCCGGAGGGGGACGTGTACTCCGAGGTGGTGTGGCGCTGCCTGCCGGTGCGCGAGGCACCGCCCGCGGACGTGCCGTCGCTGGGCGAGGCCGAGCGCGAGTTGGCGGAGGCGATGCGCGAGGCGGTCGAGGCGTTGACGCGGCTGGACGTGGCCGGGTCGGGGCCGGTGGCGGAGGCGGCGCTGGAGGCGTACCGGGCGCGGGCGGAGGCGAGCCGCCGCCTGCTGGCGCCGGGTTATCCGCCGCGCGCGGTGCGGGTTCTGGAGTTGGCGCAGCGGGTGGGCGCGCTGGTGGACATCGCGTACGGGCCGGAGCACGGCGGCGCGGTCAGCGCGGGCGCGATGGCGGCGCGGGTCGAGGTGCTGCGGCCGGTGGAGCGGACGGCGCGGCGGGCGAAGGTGGCGGCCTACAACGCGTACGTGGAGGAGCGCGAACGGCGTTGAGCCGGCCGGGCCCGCGCGTCAGCCCGTCACGCCGTGCCGGACCGCCCACAGCGCCGCCTGGGTGCGGTCGGCGAGGTCCAGCTTCATCAGGATGTTGGACACGTGCGTCTTGACGGTCTTCTCGGAGAGCACCAGGTGCCGTGCGATCTCCCGGTTGGAGCGTCCGTCGGCGATCAGGGCGAGGACCTCCCTCTCCCGTTCGGTCAGGGCGGTGCCGCGGCCCGCTCCGCCGCCGGTCTCCTCCTGGGAGAGCAGGGCCTGGGCGACCTCCGGCTGGAGCAGGACGTGCCCGGCGTGGACGGAGCGGATGGCCGCGGCCAGCGCGTCGGGGTCGATGTCCTTGTAGACGTAGCCGGCGGCTCCGGCGCGCAGGGCGGGGACGACGGTGCGCTGCTCGGTGAAGCTGGTGACGACCAGCACCCGTGCGGGGTTCTGCGCCTCGCGGAGCGTGCGCAGGGCCTCGATGCCGCTGGTGCCGGGCATCTTCACGTCCATCAGGACGACGTCGGGGCGCAGTTCCTCGGCGCGGGCCACGCCCTCGATCCCGTCGGCGGCCTCGCCGACCACCTCGATGTCGTCCTGGACCTCCAGGAACGTGCGCAGGCCCCGGCGTACGACCTGGTGGTCGTCCACCAGCAGGACTCTGATCACTGCGGCGAGCCCGTCAGCCACAGGGCACCTCCATCTCGACCACGGTGCCCTTGCCGGGCTCCGACTCCACCGTCAGCGTGCCGCCGACCCCGCCCGCCCGGTCGCGCATCGACACCAGGCCGAGGTGGCGGCCGGCGCGGCGCACCGCGGAGGGGTCGAAGCCGCGGCCGTCGTCGGCCACCCGCAGCACGGTGGCGGTGTCGCGGCGGGTGAGGGTGACCGTGACGCGGTCCGCCCCGGAGTGGCGCAGGGCGTTGTGGAGGGCCTCCTGCGCCACTCGCAGCATCGCCTCCTCCTGGGCGGCGGGCAGCGCCCGCACCCCCTCGCTGTCGAAGGTGACGGACGCGCCGTGCGCCCTGTCCAGGACCTGGACCTGGGTGCGCAGGGCGGCGACCAGGCCGTCCTCGTCGAGGGCGGCGGGGCGCAGTTCGACGACGACGGCCCGCAGCTCGTCGGCGGCCTCGGCGGCCAGCCGCGCGACCTGCCGCAGTTCCTCCTTGGCGCGGCCGGGGTCGCGGTCGACCAGGGCGGTGGCGGCCTGGGCGGTCAGGCGCAGGGAGAACAGCTTCTGCGAGACGGCGTCGTGCAGTTCGTGGGCGATGCGGGCGCGTTCCCCGGCGATGGTCAGCTCGCGGCTGCGCTCGTAGAGGCGGGCGTTGGTGAGGGCTATGGCGGCGTGCTCGGCGAGGAGGCGCAGCAGTTCCTCGTCCTCCTCGGTGAAGCCGCAGCCGTCCTCCGGGGCTCCGTACCGCCGGTCGGCGGGGCCGCTCTTGTCGCCCCGCTCTCCGTGCCCGTCCCCGTGCTGGTCGCCCTGCCTGCCGCCGCGCTTGTTGGCGAGGAACAGCGCGCCGAGCACCTCCTCGCCGTCGACGATCGGCATGCCGAGGAAGTCGGCCAGCTCCGGGTGCGCGGCGGGCCAGCCCTCGAAGCGCGGGTCGCGGCGGACGTCGGCGAGCCGCTGCGGGGAGGCGTCGCGGAGCATGGCGGCGAGGATGCCGTGCTGGCGGGGCAGCGGGCCGATCGCCTTCCACTGCTCGTCGTCGACCCCGTCCACCACGAACTGCGCGAAGCCGCCGTGGTCGTCGGGGACGCCGAGCGCGGCGTACCGGGCGTCGAGGAGTTCGCGGGCGGAGGCGACGATCGTCTGGAGGACGTCGCGCACCTGGAGGTGCCGGTTCATGGCGAGCAGGGCGGCGCCGACGGCCGCCAGCCCGGTTCTGGGGACCATGCGCCCCACCGTACTGCCGGGGGCGCGCGACCGGATCGGCCCGTCGTCTCCCCTCGCGCCGGGCGGGGGTCGTAGGACCGCGGTCGCAGAGGCGCGGCGCCGCGCACACGCGGCGAGGGCGGCGCCCCCGGTTCCGGGGACACCGCCCTCGCACTCCGTGCGCGTGACGCGGCCGACGGTTACTTGCGCATGACCTCCGGCTCGTGGCGGCGCAGCAGACGGGCCACCGCGATGCCGCAGACGACGCCGATCGCCAGCAGGATCGCCAGGTCCATCGCCCACACCCCGGCGCTGTGCTCCCACAGCGGGTCGAGGTTGGTGGGGTTCTCACGGTCCCAGGGGGCCATGGTGTGCGACAGGTCCACGGTCGCCCCCAGCACGCCGATCGCCCAGCGCGAGGGCATCAGCCAGGCGACCTGCTCGATGCCGGGCGAGTCGAAGACCTGGAAGAGCACGCCGGTGAAGACGAGCTGGACGATCGCGAAGCCCACCAGCAGGGGCATGGTCATCTCGGAGGTCTTCACCAGCGAGGAGATCACCAGGCCGAACATCATCGAGGTGAGGCCGAACGCGATGATCCCGATGCACAGCTCGACGGCCGTGGGGAGGAACAGGCCCTCGTCGGGCAGCTCCCGCACCGAGAAGCCGATGGCGCAGATGATGACGCCCTGGAGGGCGGTGATCACCCCGAGGACGATCACCTTGGACATCAGGTACGCGGACCGGGACAGGCCGGTGGCCCTCTCCCGCTCGTAGATGACCCGTTCCTTGACCAGTTCGCGGACGGAGTTGGCCGCGCCGGACAGGCACATGCCGACCGCGAGGATCAGCAGGATCGTGCCCGCGTGCTGGTTGAACCCGCCGGGGTTGGGGTTGGCCCGCAGTCCGTGGTCGGTGGGGATCACGACGCTGACCGCGCCCAGGATCACGGGCAGGAGCACCATCAGGACGAGGAAGCCGACGTCGGACGCGATGACCGACGTGTAGCGCCGGGTCAGCGTCCACAGCTGCGAGCCCCAGCTCTGCGGCTTGGGCGGCCGGGACGGCGGCGGGGCGAACTGCTGCGTCTGGGGCGCGGCCGCGTCGATCTCGGCGGCGTAGAGCTGGTAGTGCTGGGAGCCCCGCCAGCGGCCCATCCAGTCGTAGTCGCGGTAGTTCTCGAAGGCCGAGAAGACGTCCGCCCAGCTCTCGTAGCCGAAGAAGTTGAGGGCCTCCTCCGGCGGGCCGAAGTAGGCCACACCGCCGCCCGGGGCCATCACCAGGACCCGGTCGCACAGGGCCAGCTCGGCCACCGAGTGGGTGACCACCAGCACGGTGCGGCCGTCGTCGGCCAGGCCGCGCAGCAGCTGCATCACGTCGCGGTCCATGCCCGGGTCGAGGCCGGAGGTCGGCTCGTCCAGGAAGATCAGCGACGGCTTGGTGAGCAGTTCCAGCGCGACCGAGACGCGCTTGCGCTGGCCGCCGGAGAGGGAGGTGATCTTCTTGTTGGCGTGGATGTCGAGCTTGAGCTCGGCCAGCACCTCCTCGATCCGCGCGTTGCGCTCGGCCTCCGCGACGTCGCCGGGGAAGCGCAGCTTGGCGGCGTAGCGCAGGGCGGTGCGGATGGTCAGTTCCTTGTGGAGGATGTCGTCCTGCGGGACCAGGGCGATGCGCCGGCGCAGCTCGGCGAACTGCTTGTAGAGGTTCCGGTTGTCGTAGAGGACCTCGCCGATGTCGGCCGGTCGGTAGCCGGTGAGCGCGCGCAGCAGCGTGGACTTGCCGGAGCCGGACGGGCCGATGACGGCGACCAGGGACTTCTCGGGAACGCCGAAGGTGACGTCGTTGAGGATCACCTTGCCGCCGTCGACCTTGACCGTCAGATGGCGGGCGGAGAAGGCGACCTCGCCGGTGTCGACGAACTCCTCGAGCCGGTCGCCGACCACCCGGAAGGTCGAGTGGCCGATGCCGATGATGTCGTCCGGCCCGATGACCGCCGACCCCGACTTGGGCAGCGGCTGGCCGTTGACGTACGTGCCGTTGTGGCTGCCGAGGTCGCGGATCTCGAAGCGACCGTCGGGGGTGGCCCGGAACTCCGCGTGGTGCCGGGACACCTGGAGGTCGGAGACCACCAGGTCGTTCTCCAGCGCACGGCCGATCCGCATGACGCGGCCCAGCGAGAGCTGGTGGAACGTGGTCGGGCTGCGGTGGTCGCCGTGGAGGGGCGCGCCGCCCTGCGCGGGCCCCGGCGCGTACTGCTGCGGCACCGACTGCTGGTGCACGGGCTGTCCGTGCGGACCCTGCCCGGGCCCCGCCTGCTGCGGGGCCTGCGGCTGCGGGCTCCAGGCGGGACCGCCGTGCTGCGGCTGCGCCATCGGCTGCCGGGCGGACGCCTGCGGCGCGGCCATCGCGGCCTGGGCACCGGCCTGGACCCCGTGGGCGCCGGCGGCGGGCGCGCCCGCGGCCTGGCCGGAGAAGCCCAGTCGGGGCCCGTCGGTGGCGTTGCCCAGATGGACGACCGAGCCGGCGCCTATCTGCACCTGCTGGACGCGCCGGCCCTGTGCGTACGTTCCGTTGGTGCTGCCCTGGTCCTCGAGGATCCAGGCGTTCCCACCCCAGCGCAGTACGGCGTGCCGCCAGGAGACCCTGGCGTCGTCGACCACGATGTCGCCCTGGGGATCGCGCCCCAGGGCGTAGGACCTGGACGGGTCGAGCGTCCAGGTCCGTCCGTTCAATTCCAGTACGAGTTCCGGCACTCCATGCCCCACAAAGTTGTCCCCCGAGCTACCCCCTGTGCGGCAGAGGGTCTAGGGATGGCGAACATCGTGGAGGAACTATTCCAGGCTCCGGCTCCTGACAGAAAGTCGACCCCGGCGGATGGTTGCGGAACCGCTACGGTCCGCGTCGTCCCGGCGGGAGCGATCCCGGGAGAAACGGGTACCGGCGACGACGGACCCGCGCCCGTCCGCACGGACCGTGAGGAAACGGTGCGCATCCGTACGGGGCCGTACCGGAACGGCCGTCTCGGGCGCCCCGTGCGGGACCGCGCCGGCGGCCGGACGAGCGGGCGCCGAACAGCGCCGTCGCGGGCTGTCCGGGGTACGGACGTGCGTACGGAACCGCATCGGTGCTCGATACCGTAGGGATCATCATGAGCGCTTCGCAGACTCCGCCGCCCGTCCCCGCCGCCATCGGCGGGGACACCCCCACCCTCCTGGTGAAGATCTTCGGCAAGGACCGGCCCGGCATCACCGCGGGCCTCTTCGAGACCCTGGCCGCCTACTCGGTCGACGTCGTCGACATCGAGCAGGTCGTCACCCGGGGACGGATAACCCTGTGCGCCCTGGTCACCACGCCCGGCGGGGACGGCGCCGAGGGAAGCCTGCGGGCGACGGTGCACACCTGGGCGGAGTCGATGCGGCTCCAGGCGGAGATCATCTCCGGTCGGGGCGACAACCGGCCGCGCGGCACCGGCCGCTCCCACGTCACCGTGCTGGGCAATCCGCTGACCGCCGAGGCGGCGGCGGCCGTCGCCGCCCGGATAACGGGGGTCGGCGGCAACATCGACCGGATCTTCCGGCTGGCGAAGTACCCGGTGACGGCCGTGGAGTTCGCCGTCTCGGGGACGGAGACCGAGGCGCTGCGGACCGCGCTGGCCCCCGAGTCGGCGGCCCTGGGCGTGGACATCGCCGTGGTGGCCGCCGGGCTGCACCGCCGCGCGCAGCGCCTGGTGGTGATGGACGTGGACTCCACGCTCATCCAGGACGAGGTGATCGAACTGTTCGCGGCGCACGCCGGCTGCGAGGAGAAGGTCGCGGAGGTGACCGCCGCCGCGATGCGCGGCGAGCTGGACTTCGAGCAGTCGCTCCACGCGCGGGTGGCGCTGCTGGAGGGGCTGGACGAGTCGGTGGTGGACAAGGTGCGCTCCGAGGTCCGGCTCACGCCGGGCGCCCGCACCCTCATCCGCACTCTCAAGCGTCTGGGCTACCAGGTGGGTGTGGTCTCGGGCGGCTTCACGCAGGTCACCGACGATCTCAAGGAGCGGCTGGGCCTGGACTTCGCCTCGGCCAACACCCTGGAGATCGTCGACGGCAAGCTGACCGGCCGGGTCGTCGGGGAGGTCGTGGACCGGGCGGGCAAGGCGAGGCTGCTGCGCCGCTTCGCGGCCGAGGCCGGGGTTCCGCTCGCCCAGACCGTGGCGATCGGTGACGGCGCCAACGACCTGGACATGCTCAACACCGCGGGGCTGGGCGTGGCGTTCAACGCCAAGCCGGTGGTCCAGGAGGCGGCGCACACGGCGGTGAACGTGCCGTTCCTGGACACCGTGCTGTACCTGCTGGGCATCACGCGCGAGGAGGTCGAGGCGGCCGACGCCGCCCGGGCGTGACCGGCGCGGGCACGGGTGCCGCGCCCCGAGGGGGACGCGGCACCGTGGGTGGTCCGCTCGCGCGGTGTCCTACTCGTGCGGCGCCCAGTAGGCCTCCAGCCGGCCGACCCCGTGCTCGACGGACTTCCAGGACCCGGTGAAGGAGACCACGGCTATGGCCGAGGTGGGGAAGCCGATGCGGTCCAGACGGGTCCTGGCGTCTCCCTCGGCCTCGCCCGCCAGGGCGTCGGCCAGCGCGTGCATGCCGGGGTTGTGCCCGACGAGCATCAGGTCCCGGACGTCGTCCGACACCTCGTTGACCACCTCGATGAGCCGGCCGAGCACGGCCTCGTAGAGCCGCTCCTCGTACACCGTCTTCGGCCGCTTCGGCAGCTCGTGGGCGACCAGCTTCCACGTCTCGCGGGTGCGGTCGGCGGTGGAGCAGAGGGTGAGGTCGGGGACGATGCCGCTCGCGGCGAGCCAACGGCCCGCTTCCGGGGCGTCCTTGCGGCCCCGCTCCGCGAGCGGCCTGTCGTGGTCGGCCACCTGGGGCGGCCAGTCGGCTTTGGCGTGTCGGAGGATGACGATCCTGCGGGGCACATCGACGCTCATGCGTCCAGCTTCGCACGAATGGCGGCGCGTGGCGCGAGGAGTTGGGGACCCTCCCCGACCGGGTGACCCGGTGGTCACCGGCGCCCGTGGCCGTCCGCGGATCGCTCACGGGTCGGCTCGCGTCACTGCCGCAGGAGGCTCCGGAGGAGTTCCAGCAGCCGGACGAGGTCCCGCGGGGGCTCGGCCGCGCCGGCCTCGCCGCCGCCGACGGTCAGCGCCAGCAGCACGGCGAAGGCGATCACGGGCAGCGTCACGGCCCACCACGGCAGCCGCGCGTCCACCCCGCCGGCCGCCCTCCGGTGGTCGGTCCTGGTGGGTGCGTGGGCCGTCATCGGGCTCGCCTCCGTGGTGTCGCGCGGTGCTCGGTCGATCCACCGAGACGCTACGGGGCGCGCGGCGGCGGTCCCATCCGGTGAGCCACCCATTGCTCCCTGAGCCCGACCCCCTAGGGGATGGTGGGGCCTGCCCCACCACCGCCCGTGTCCGAGGGGATGCGACGCGGGTCGCCGGGACGCGGCTACGGGGCGATGGCGGTGGCGATGACGGCGATGACGACGGTGATGCCCAGCATCGCGCCGAGGACGGCGAGCAGCTTCTTCTGTCCGTTGCGGGGGTTGGGTTCCAGCACTGGCATGGGTTCAGTGTCGCACTCGGAGCTCGTCCTCGACGCACCGGTCCCGGCCCGCCACCAGGCCCACGCAGAGCTGGGCGGCCATCAGGACGGCCATCAGGGTCAGGGGGGCGTGCCAGCCCCCGGTGTGCTGGTGGAGGGCGCCGACCAGCAGCGGGCCGGGGATGGAGATCAGGTAGCCGGTGCCCTGTGCGAAGGCGGAGAGCCGGGCGACCCCGGCGCCGGTGCGCGCCCGCATCCCGATCAGGGTGAGGACCAGCGGGAAGGAGCAGTTGGAGACGCCCAGCAGCAGCACCCAGACCCAGGCGCCCTCCGCCGGGGCGAACCAGAGCCCGGCGTACCCTCCGAGCCCGCACACGGCCAGCGCGACGGCGAGCGGTCCCTGGTGGCGCAGCCGCGCGGCGATCCGCGGCAGCACGAAGGACAGGGGGATGCCCAGGCCCATGGTGACCGCGAGCAGCAGCCCGGCGGTGGGGGCGGGGACCCCGGCGTCGCGGAAGATCTGCGGGAGCCAGCCCATCGTGATGTAGGCGGCGGTGGCCTGGAAGCCGAAGAAGACGCCGAGGGCCCAGGCGGTGACGGAACGGGTGATGCGGACGGGAGGCGTCCGGTCATCCGCGTCCGGGCCGTCGGCCGGGGCGCCGGCATCCGGGGCGGACGCGGCGCGGGCGTGCCGGCCGCGCACGATCGGCAGCCAGACCGCCAGCGCGAGCGCGGCCGGCAGCGCCCACAACGCCAGGCCCGTCCTCCAGTCGTCTCCCAGGGCCCGGGTCGCCGGGACGGTGAGGGCCGCGGCGGCCGCGGTGCCCAGGGAGAGGGCCATGGAGTACAGGCCCGTCATCGGGCCGATCCGGTCCGGGAACCAGCGCTTGACGACCACCGGCATCAGCACGTTGCCCACCGCGATGCCGGCCAGCGCCAGCCCGCTGGCGGCCAGGAACGGGCCCGTGCCGTCCGCGAGGGGACGCAGCGCCAGGCCGGCGGTGACGGCGGCCATGCCGGCGAGCACCACGGCGGCCGGTCCCAGGCGGCGTGCCAGGCGGGGCGCGGCGCTGCCGAAGACGGCGAAGCACAGCGCGGGCGCGGAGGTGAGCAGTCCGGCGACGGTGCCGTTCATCCCCAGTCCCTCGCGGACCTCCTCCAGGAGGGGGCCGAGTTCGGTGATGGCGGGGCGGAGGTTGAGCGCCGCCAGGACGAGGCCGGCGATCAGCAGCCGCCGTGCCCAGGGGGAGGCCGCCGTGTCCGCCCGCGCGGCGGGGCGGGTCCCTACGCTGGTCGGAGTCCTGCCGTCCGCCTGCTGGTCGATGGTCGCGGGGTCGTTGGCCATGGCGAACATCATAGAATCATCGGATGAATCGAGGCCATCTCATGCGCGTGATCATGCGCCCGCCCACTCGGGGAGTGCCATGCCCCTGACCTCGCCCCGACGGTCCGTCCTGGCCGACCAGGTGATCGACGCCCTGCGCGACCAGATCACCTCCGGCGAGTGGCCGGTCGGCTCCCGCATCCCGACCGAGCCCGAGTTGGTCGAACAGCTCGGGGTCGCCCGCAACACCGTGCGCGAGGCCGTACGGGCGCTCGCCCACAACGGGCTGCTGGACATCCGGCAGGGCTCGGGCACCTACGTGGTGGCCACCAGCGAGCTGGCCGGAGTGATGCACCGCCGCTTCGCCGACGCCGATCCGCGCGACGTGGCCGAACTGCGCTCGGTGCTGGAGGCGGAGGCCGCCCGACTGGCCGCGCACCGCCGCACCGACCAGGAGCTGCGCCAACTGCGGACCCTGCTGGAGCGGCGCGAGGCGGCCTGGGAGACGGGCGAGGTGGAACGCTTCGTGGAGGCGGACGTCACGTTGCACCTGGCGATCGTCAGGGCCTCCCACAACGAGGTGCTCACCGCGCTGTACGCGGACCTCGGCACGGTCCTGCGCACCTTCCTCCGCAACGACGTGGGAGAGGAGCTGCGCTCCGAGGAGTACCTGGACCACGAGCGGCTGGTGGACGCGATCCGCGACGGCGACGCGGAGACCGCCGCGCGGGAGGCGGGCTCGTACGCACGGACCTGCCGCGGCCCCCGGGGCCGCCGCGCGGACCGCGCCGCGGACTCCGACTGACACGGGGGCCGACACGGGCCGGCCGGTGCGGGCCCCTCCGATCGGATGCCCGAAGGCGGGCGAGTGGCGGAGGCGGGGTTTGCCCGGGGCCGGCGGGTGGGACGGCCGCTGCTGCCCTGCCCGCCTCGCGAGAGGAGAACCCGCATGCCCCCTGCCCAGCCCCGGCGGCCCGGCGCGGCGGCCGGAACGGCGGTGGCCGTGCTCCTGGTCGGCGCCGCGGCCGTCACGGCCCCGGCCCAGGCCCAGCCCGCCCGGCCGTACGGAACCGTCGTCGGCACCGACGGGGTCTACGAGCGCCAGTTCCCCAGCACCGACTCCTCGTCCCGAGGACGCCTCCCCTACCGGACGCAGATCGGCCTGCGGTGCAAGGTCCGCGCCCAGAACGTCGACGGCAACACCGTCTGGTACCTGCTGCGCGACCGCCCCACCTGGGTGTCGGCCCGCTACGTCGCCAACACCGGCACCGTGCCCTACTGCAAGGACGTGATGTGACGCCGTACGGGCACGGAACGCCTCCGGGGGCGGCGAGTGCGTCCGCCGCCCCCGGAGAGCACGGCGCGCCTACGCGCCCATCATGTGGACGCCGCCGTCCACGTGCACGATCTCGCCCGTCGTCTTCGGGAACCAGTCCGAGAGCAGGGCGACCACACCGCGCGCGGCGGGCTCGGGGTCGGTGAGGTCCCAGCCGATCGGGGCGCGGGTGTTCCACACGTCCGCCAGCTCCTCGAAGCCGGGGATGGACTTGGCGGCCATGGACTTGATGGGGCCGGCCGACACCAGGTTGCAGCGGATGTTCTTGTGCCCCAGGTCGCGGGCGAGGTAGCGGGAGGTGGACTCCAGGGCGGCCTTGGCCACCCCCATCCAGTCGTACTTGGGCCAGGCCACCTGCGCGTCGAAGTCCATGCCCACGACCGAGCCGCCGCGCTTCTCCAGCAGCGGCAGCAGGGCCATCGTCAGGGCCTTCAGCGAGTACGCCGAGATCTCCAGCGCCGTGGCGACCGACTCCCACTCGGTGTTGAGGAAGTTGCCGCCGAGCGCGTCCTGCGGCGCGAAGCCGATGGAGTGCACGACGCCGTCCAGCCCGATGCCCTCGCCGAGGTGCTCGGCGACCTTGCCGGCCAGGGTGTCCAGGTGCTCCTTGTTCTGCACGTCCAGCTCGATCACCGGCGCCTCCTTGGGCAGCCGCTTGGCGATCCGCTGCACCAGCGTCAGCCGCCCGAAGCCGGTGAGGACGACCTCGGCGCCCTCCTCCTGGGCGAGTCTGGCGACGTGGAAGGCGATGGAGGAGTCGGTGAGCACCCCGGTGACGAGGATGCGCTTTCCGGCGAGAAGTCCACTCATGACGTTCAGTGACCCATACCCAATCCGCCGTCCACGGGAATGACGGCTCCGGTGATGTACGCGGCCTCCTCCGAGGCCAGGAAGCGCACCGAGGAGGCGACCTCCTCGGGCCGGGCGTAACGGCCCAGCGGGACCTGACCGACGATCGCCTCGCGCTGCTCCTCGGTGAGCGCGCGCGTCATGTCGGTGTCCACGAAACCCGGCGCGACCACGTTGCAGGTGATGTTGCGCGAGCCCAGCTCCCGCGCGATCGAGCGGGCGAAGCCGACCAGACCGGCCTTGGAGGCGGCGTAGTTGGCCTGCCCCGCCGAGCCCAGCAGGCCCACCACGGAGGAGATCAGCACGATGCGCCCCTTGCGGGCGCGGAGCATGCCCCTGGAGGCGCGCTTGACGACTCGGAACGTGCCGGTGAGGTTGGTCTCCAGGACGGAGGTGAAGTCCTCCTCGGACATCCGCAGCAGCAGCTGGTCGCGGGTGATCCCGGCATTGGCGACCAGCACCTCGACCGGGCCCTGCCGCTCCTCGATCTCCTTGTAGGCCTGCTCCACCTGTTCCGCGTCGGTGATGTCGCACTTGACGGCGAGGAGGCCCTCCGGGGGCTCGCCGGAACGGTGGGTGACGGCGACCTTGTCGCCTGCGTCGGCGAAAGCGCGGGCAATGGCGAGGCCGATGCCGCGGTTGCCTCCGGTGACGAGAACCGAGCGGCTCAAGAGGACACCCTTCCGTAGGGAGCAGGTACTCCCTGAGAAACTATCGCCCGGCCCCCTCTCCCGGGGAACGGGGGGCCGACAGGGGCTTCGGCGGGGCGCTGTGGGGTTCCTACAGAAGACGCCGACGACACGCCCGAGACCGCGCGCGCACGACGACCGCTCGTGACGGCCGCCCGTACGGAATCCGGGCGGTCACCCGCCGTTCTCCGTCGTCACGCCGGGTGCGCGTGGCGCGCGAGCGCGGGGCGGCGCGTCACGACGGTGATGCCCGGCCGACGGCCCGGGACGTCCCCTCCGGCACGCCCGCTTCCGGGCGTCGAGGCGGTACGTCGGCGGCGAGGACGCCGACGGGACGCCGCCCCGGCGAGGAGGCCGGGGCGGCAGGCGGCGGTCTCCGCTCGCCGGTCCGTCCCTACTCGCCGGTCTCCTCGCCCTCGCCCTCGTCACCCGGGCGGGTCTTGCGCGTCGACGACGGCCGGGTGCGGGCGTCCTGGACGGTCTGCCGGGCGCGCTCTTCCGCTTCCCTCTCCTTCTTCCTCGCGCGGGCCTTCATCATCTCGGACGGATCGTGATCCGTGCCGTAGGGGCCGGAGTAGTCGCTCATGTCCGTGCCTCCTTCGCGCCGGGGCCTCGGTAGGCGGCCGACGCGGCCGTGAGTACCCGGTGCCGCCCGGGAAACACACCGGCGTCCGGGTCGTCTCGGCCGTTCCCTCCGGTCCCGGGCGGCCGCGGCGAGGACGGGCACCACGCCCGGGCCGATCGGGACGAGGGCGGCGGCGAACAGCCAGGCGGGGACGTCCGGGTCCGGCTCGGTGCGCCACATCACCGCGCAGGTCGCGGCGATCGACAGCCCGACGCAGAAGCCGAGCAGGAGCGTGGCCCTGGCGGTCCGCAGCGCCGAGGCACGGGTGGCGGGCCGGTTCAGCAGGGAGGACGTCCGCTCGTGGGGGCCGATCCGGTCGGCGGGGCGCATGCGCAGCAGCGTCGCCGCGACGGCGGCCGTCAGCGCGGTGGTCCCGGCGTGGAGGAGGACGGGGAGGAAGACCGCGCCGACGGACTTCCCCGTCCACGCGTCGACGCCGTCCGGGCCCATGTGCCGCGGCACCCGCTCCGGCAGGTGCGGGTAGACCCCGACGCCCCAGACCGTCAGCGCCGCCAGGAGGGCCAGGGACGGCAGCAGCCAGGGCCAGGGGAAGCCCGGCCGGTCCTCGTCTCCCATCTCCGCCCCCTCGTGTCCGTCCTTCGGGTGTTCCCCGACGCCCTCCGCAGGGTAGTCAGGGCCCGCGGGACCCCGCCTGTGGAAAACGCGCCGTGTCCCACCGGCGAGGCGTGGTTGACTGCGATCATGCATCGACAAGGAGGAGCGTCCGTGGTGCACGAGATCGATGAGTCCTTCCTCGCGCTGCCGCTGCGCGCGCTCGCCGACGCCGCGCTCGCCCGGGCGCGGGAGTTGGGGGTCGAGCACGCCGACTTCCGTCTGGAGCGGATCCGCAGCGCCTCGTGGCGGCTGCGGGACGCGCGGCCGTCCGGGTCCTCGGACGTCACCGACGCCGGGTTCGCGGTGCGGGTGGTGCACGAGGGGGCGTGGGGGTTCGCCTCGGGGGTGGACCTGACGCCGGACGCCGCCGCCCGCGTGGCGGAACAGGCCGTGGAGATGGCGAGGCTGTCGGCGAAGGTGATCGAGGCGGCCGGGTCCGACGAGCGGGTGGAGCTGGCGGACGAGCCGGTGCACGGCGAGCGGACGTGGGTCTCGTCGTACGAGGTCAACCCGTTCGACGTGCCCGACGCGGAGAAGGCGGGCCTGCTGGCGGAGTGGAGCCGGCGACTCCTGGCCGCCGACGGGGTGTCGCACGTGGACGCCTCGCTGCTCACCGTCCAGGAGAACAAGTTCTACGCGGACACCGCCGGCACCGTCACCACCCAGCAGCGGGTGCGGCTGCACCCGGAGCTGACGGCCGTCTCCGTCGCCGAGTCCGGCGAGTTCGACTCGATGCGGACCCTGGCGCCCCCGGTCGGGCGGGGCTGGGAGTACCTGACGGGCACCGGCTGGGACTGGGACGGGGAGCTGGAGCGCATCCCGGAGCTGCTGGCCGAGAAGATGCGCGCGCCGAGCGTCGAGCCGGGCAGGTACGACCTGGTGATCGATCCCTCCAACCTGTGGCTGACCATCCACGAGTCCATCGGCCACGCCACCGAGCTGGACCGGGCCCTGGGGTACGAGGCGGCGTACGCGGGCACCTCCTTCGCCACCCTCGACAAGCTCGGCACCCTGCGGTACGGCTCGCCGGTCATGAACGTCACCGGCGACCGCACCGCCGAGCACGGGCTGGCGACGATCGGCTACGACGACGAGGGCGTGGCGGCCCAGTCCTGGGACCTGATCAAGGACGGCGTCCTGGTCGGCTACCAGCTCGACCGGCGGATCGCGAAGCTGACCGGGCTGGGCCGCTCCAACGGCTGTGCCTACGCCGACTCCCCCTCCCACGTCCCCGTGCAGCGCATGGCGAACGTCTCGCTCCGGCCGGCCCCGGACGGACCGAGCACCGAGGAGCTGATCTCGCGGGTGGAGCGGGGCGTCTACGTGGTCGGCGACCGCTCGTGGTCGATCGACATGCAGCGCCACAATTTCCAGTTCACCGGGCAGCGGTTCTTCCGGATCGAGAACGGACGGCTCGCCGGGCAGCTCCGCGACGTGGCCTACCAGGCGACCACCACCGACTTCTGGGGATCGATGGAGGCCGTCGGCGGGCCGCAGACGTACGTGCTCGGTGGCGCGTTCAACTGCGGCAAGGCCCAGCCGGGCCAGGTCGCCGCCGTCTCGCACGGCTGTCCCTCCGCGCTCTTCCGCGGCGTCAACATCCTCAACACCGCCCAGGAGGCCGGTCGATGACCGCTTTTTCAGCTTCTTCAGCTTCTTCAGCTTCTTCGGCATTCTCCGCGTCCCCCGCCCCCCACGAGGTCGTCGAGCGCGCGCTGGAGCTGTCGCGGGCCGACGGCTGTGTGGTCATCGCCGACGAGGAGTCCACCGCCAACCTGCGGTGGGCCGGCAACGCGCTGACGACCAACGGCGTCACCCGCGGCCGCACCCTCACCGTCGTCGCGACCGTCGACGGCGCCGAGGGGACGGCGTCGGGGGTGGTCTCCCGCTCGGCCGTCACCGACGCGGACATCGAGCCGCTGGTGCGGGCCGCCGAGGAGGCCGCGCGGAACGCCGGCCCCGCCGAGGACGCCCAGCCGCTGGTGGAGGGCGTGCCCGCCTCGCCCGACTTCACCGAGGCCCCGGCCGAGACCTCCTCGTCGGTCTTCGCCGCCTTCGCCCCGGCGCTGGGCGAGTCCTTCGCGCGGGCCCGCGCGGAGGGCCGCGAGCTGTACGGCTTCGCCCACCACCGGATGGTCTCCACCTACCTGGGGACCTCCACCGGGCTGCGGCTCCGTCACGACCAGCCCACCGGCACGCTGGAGATCAACGCCAAATCCCCGGACCGCTCCCGGTCGGCGTGGGCGGGGCGGGCGACCCGCGACTTCACGGACGTCGACCCGCAGGCGCTGGACGCCGAGCTGGCGCGGCGGCTGGAGTGGGCCAAGCGGCAGGTGGAGCTGCCCGCGGGGCGGTACGAGACGCTGCTGCCGCCGAGCGCCGTGGCGGATCTGCTGATCTACCAGCTGTGGTCGTCCGTCGGGCGCGACGCCGCCGAGGGGCGCACGGTGTTCAGCAAACCCGGGGGCGGTACGCGGGTCGGCGAGCGGCTGTCGGAGCTGCCGCTGACGCTGCGCAGCGACCCGCGCGCGCCCGGTCTGGAGGCGGCGCCCTTCGTGATCGCGCACTCCTCCGGCGACGACGCCTCGGTCTTCGACAACGGGCTGCCGCTGGAGGCCACCGACTGGCTGCGCGACGGCGAGCTGCGGCACCTGCTGACCACCCGGCACTCGGCCGGGCTGACGGGCCTGCCGGTGGCGCCGGGGATCGACAACCTGATCCTGGAGGCGGGCGGCACCGCCTCGCTGGAGGAGATGGTGGCGAACGCCGGCCACGACGGCCCGGCCCTGCTGCTGACCTGTCTGTGGTACATCCGCGAGGTCGACCCGGCGACGCTGCTGCTGACCGGGCTGACCCGGGACGGGGTCTATCTGGTGGAGAACGGCGAGGTCACGGGCGCGGTGAACAACTTCCGGTTCAACGAGTCGCCGGTCGACCTGCTGTCGCGGGCCACCGAGGCCGGGCGCACCGAGCGCACGCTGCCGCGCGAGTGGTCGGACTGGTTCACCCGGGCGGCGATGCCTCCGCTGCGCGTGCCGGACTTCAACATGAGCTCCGTCAGCCGGGGAGTGTGAGCGGCATAGACTCTTACCCGAACCGTTCAGGACCACCTGGTCGGCCATCCATCCGATTCGATCACCGGGAAAGAACGTGACACGCCTCGGCGACTCCGTGCAGCGTGCCTGCGACCTGCTGGCACAGGACCTCTCCTCCGACGAGACCGTCGAGCGACTGCTCGCCGAGACGGGCGCGCGCCGCTATCTCGATCTGACGGACCTGTCGGCGAAGGAGCAGGCCGAGCTGATCGCCGGGCGGGCGGTGGACGTCCTGCCGTCGGTGGAGCGGCTGGCGGAGCAGATCGACGCCGCGCGGGAGGCGGGGCGCGGGCTCCACGTCAAGCTGGGCATCGACCCGACGGCGGCCGACGTGCACCTGGGCCACACGGTCCCGATGATCGTGCTGAGCCGCTTCCAGCGGATGGGGCACGACGTCACGCTGATCATCGGCGACATCACCGCCAGGATCGGCGACCCCTCGGGGCGTTCCTCGGAGCGTCCGCCGCTGACGGACGAGGACATCGCCCGCAACCTGGCGGGCTACCGGGACCAGGTGAGGCCGTTCTTCGACTTCGACAAGGTGCGCTTCCGGCACAACAGCGAGTGGCTGGCCGGCATCACCCTGCCGCGGCTGATCGGCATCCTCTCCCAGGTCCCGGCCTCGTCGCTGCTCCAGCGCGAGGACTTCCGCAACCGGCTGGCGGCCGGGCACGGGCTGACGATGTCGGAGCTGATCTACCCGGTGGCGATGGCCATCGACTCCGCGGAGATCGACGCCGACATCGAGCTGGGCGGCGTGGACCAGCTGCTGAACATGCAGATGGGCCGGAAGGTGATGGAGATCTACGGCAAGAAGCCGCAGATGATCGTCACCATGCCGCTGATCGAGGGCACGGACGGCTCGGGCGCGAAGATGTCGAAGTCCAAGGGGAACTACATCGGGCTGAACGCGACCGCCGACGACGTCTTCGGCAAGATCATGTCGATTCCGGACCGTCTGATGGTCCCGTACCTGCGGGCCTGGACGGAGTGGACGGACACCGAGATCGACCTGGTGACCGAGCGGCTGGAGAAGGGGACGCTGCACCCGATGGACCTGAAGAAGGTCCTGGCCGGTGAGGTCGTCGCCGCGATCCACGGCGTGGAGGCGGCGATGGCGGCCCGTGCGGGGTTCGTCGCGCAGTTCTCGAAGAAGTCCTTCACCGACGTGGAGAGCCTGCCGGTGGTGGACGCGGCCGAGCACGGCGAGAAGGGCGTCGCGGCCATCCTGGCGACCGTGCTGGGGTTCACCCCGAGCGCCTCGGCCGCCCGCCGTGTCGCCAAGCAGAACGGTCTGCGCCTGATCGTCGAGACCGAGGGCGGACAGGAGACGATCGTGCTGCCCGAGGCGGACGCGCTGCGCCCGCTGGCCGAGGTCGTTCCGGAGAAGTTGGCGGAGGCCGGGATCTCCGGTGCCGTCTACCTCAAGGCGGGGCGCAAGGTCGCCGAGGTCCGGGGGCTGTAGGTCCGGACCGCGGACACACCGAGGGGCCGGCGCGGCGCGCCGGCCCCGGGTGCCGGTGTCCCGGATTCCGTCGGGTCGTCAGACGGTCCTCCTCCTGCCCCGGCCCCGGCCCCTGATGGTCGCGTACAGCGGGGTGCCCAGCGCGACGATCAGCACGGCACCGGCGAGCTGGAGCAGGTGCCGGATCCAGTCGATCCCTCCGGTGTCCTCCACTCCGATCCCCCCGGCCACGGCATTGCCCAGGATCCCGCCGAGGATGCCGAAGATGGCCGTCAGCCACAGGGGAATGTCCTGCCTGCCGGGCAGGATGGCGCGGGCCAGGACACCCAGGACCAGACCCACGATGATCGCCCACAACCAGCTCATGTCGCCTCCTCGTGCGGCGCGCGATGCGTTTTGCGCGTTCAGCTTGTGCCTGGGGACGCCACTCGCACGGCCGCGGGGCCATCCGGGTGGGAGGCGTCCCTGGCGCATCGGGTGCCCCCTCCCCGCCTTCGTATGCGGCGGAGTCGGGGCGTAGTGTGGGAAAGGCCGGAAACCCGGCGGGCGCGTCCGCGGGAACCGGCGGTCTGAGCAGGTGGTGGAGTTGAGGCGCAAGCAGCACGGTCCCGAGGTCTTCCGCATCACCGGAGCCCGTCAGGGCCTCGCCGAGGACGTCCGGGGTCGGGAACGACGCTACGTGATCTCGATGCTGGTGCGCACCGTGTCGGTCCTGCTGACCGTGCTGCTGTGGAACGTCCAGCGTCCCCTGGCCGTGGTGACCCTGGTGCTCGGCGCGGTGCTGCCGTACGTGGCGGTCGTCATCGCCAACGGAGGGCGGGAGAACGCGCCGTCGCTCCCGGACTCCTACATCCCCACACCGCCCCGGCCGGCGCTGGGCCCGGCGGAGCGCGGGGCCGCGGAGGGGGGTCCGGAGGCGGAGGAGCACAAGGTGTGGGGCCCGGAGGACTACACGGTGTGGCAGTCCCCCCGGGAATCGGAGCATCCGGCTTCCGGAGACGGGGACGAGCAGGAACCGAGCCGGTCGGGTCCGGTCGGCGGGACCGATCCACGGCACTGACCTGCCCGGAATCCGAACCTCAGGAAAACCTCAGATCAATCGTGCCGTTCCGGTGCCCCCGGGTTGGGTGTGCGTGCCATACTGCGTACACGCTCCGCATCCCCCGTCGGGGCGACAGACCGACGCCGGGCGGCTCCCCCCGTGGCTGCCCGGCGTCGCCGTGTTTGTATGGAGCCGTGACCGACTCCACCACCGATACCGCTCCCGTCTGCTCCGCCAAGGGCTGCCGCGAGGCCGCCGTGTGGGTACTGGCCTGGAACAACCCGAAGCTCCACACCCCGGAACGCCGCAAGACCTGGCTGGCCTGCGAGGAGCACCGCGAGTACCTGTCGAACTTCCTGGGGATCCGCGGCTTCCTCAAGGACGTGGTGACCCTGGAGGAGTGGGAGGGCCGACGGGACGGCTCAGCCGCCGATCGCTGACATCGGACGGTCGGGCTGGAGGAAGGAGGGGTCGTCCAGCCCCGAGCCCGCCTTCTTGCCCCACATCGCCGCCTTCCACAGCCCGGCGATCTCCGCGTCGTCCGCCCCCGAGCGCAGCGCCCCGCGCAGATCGGACTCCTCCCGGGCGAACAGGCAGGTGCGGACCTGTCCGTCGGCCGTCAGCCGGGTGCGGTCGCAGGCGCGGCAGAAGGGCCGGGTGACGGAGGCGATCACTCCGACGCGGTGCGGGCCTCCGTCGACGATCCACCGCTCGGCGGGGGCCGAACCGCGGCTCTCCTCGTCCTCGGGGGTGAGGGAGAAGCGGGTGCGCAGGGAGGCGAGGACGTCCCCCGCGGTGATCATGCCCTCGCGCCGCCAGCCGTGCTGGGCGTCGAGCGGCATCTGCTCGATGAAGCGCAGTTCGTAGCCGTGTTCGACGGCCCAGGAGAGCAGGTCGGGGGCCTCGGTGTCGTTGAGGCCGGGCATCAGCACGGCGTTGACCTTGACCGGCGCGAGCCCCGCCGCGCGGGCGGCCGCCAGGCCGCGCAGGACGTCGGCGTGCCGGTCGCGGCGGGTCATCCGCCGGAAGACCTCGGGATCGAGGGTGTCGAGGGAGACGTTGACCCGGTCCAGCCCGGCCTCGCGCAGGGCCGCGGCGGTGCGCTCCAGTCCGATGCCGTTGGTGGTCAGCGACAGCCTCGGCCGGGGCTCCAGGGCGGCGCAGCGTTCGACGATGCCCACCAGCCCGGGGCGCAGCAGCGGCTCGCCGCCGGTGAAGCGCACCTCCCGCACCCCCAGCCGGGACACGGCGATCCCCACGAGGCGGACGATCTCGTCGTCCGTGAGGAGTTCGGGCTTGGCGAGCCACCGGAGCCCTTCCTCGGGCATGCAGTAGGTGCACCGCAGGTTGCAGCGGTCGGTGAGCGATACGCGCAGATCGGTGGCGACCCGACCGTAGGTGTCCAGCAGCATGCCGACGGCCCCTCCCACGGATGGACATCTGTCAGGCAGCGTACGCGACGCCTGTTACGGGCGGTGGCACGCCGAGGCGGGGCGGTCGAGCGTCGGACGGTGGGGAATCCGCCGAAGAATCCACCATTGCCACGTCCCCCGCCGGGGCGATAGTTTCCGTCGTCATACATCCGTACGGCCAACTCCGATAACCGAACGGACTGTTGCCGGCCTGTGCTCGCACAGACGCGACTCCGCTCCCCACCCAGGAGGTAGGAGGCTTCCGATCCGAAGGTCGCGCCCCGCCCCGGACGGTCCCCCACGGGATCGCGGGCACGGGCGACACCGCCGCGGGAAGCCGCGGAAAACCGCAGAGAGACCGCAGAGAGACGGAGTGCCCTCCCGCCTCCGCCGGGAGCGACCCGCCACCGGCCGACACCGGTGGTCCCTTACCGAAGATCCGATGGAGAACCCATGGCATCGAGACCCTCCAGCCGGCGCCGCGCCCTCGCGGTGCCGGTCGGGTTGGCGCTGACCGCCTCCCTGGCCCTGCTGCCCGGCGCCGGTACGGCGCTGGCCCAGGACGTTCCGGCGGCCTCGGCCCCGGCGGCCGCGGACGGCGAGCAGCTGTCGTACGTGGTCAACACCTCCACCCACCCCGCCACCCTCGCCCGCGTGGAGAAGGCCGTCGCCCAGGCCGGCGGCACGGTCGTCGTCACGCACCGGAAGATCGGCGTGATCGTCGCCCACTCGGCGAACCCCTCCTTCGCCGAGGAGATGCGCGCGGTGCGCGGCGTGGACTCCGCCGGCGCCACCCGTACCGCGCCGCTGCGGTCCGCGGGGACCACCGAGGTCGGCGCTCCGCAGTACGTGGAGGAGGCGGCGGGCGCGGCCCGGGCCGGCGCGGCGGACGCCGACGCCGAGCCCCTGGAGGGGGACCTGTGGGGTCTGCGCGCCATCCGTGCCGACGAGGCCGCCAAGGTCAACCCGGGCAGTGCCCGGGTCACGGTCGCGGTGATCGACACCGGCGTCGACGACACCCACCCGGACCTGGCCCCCAACTTCTCGGCGCGTCAGTCCGCGAACTGCGTCGGCGGCGTCGCCGACACCCGCGAGGGCGCCTGGCGCCCGTACACCGCGGACGACTACCACGGCACGCACGTGGCGGGCACCATCGCCGCGGCGCGCAACGGCGTCGGCGTGGCGGGGGTCGCGCCGGGCGTGCGGGTGGCCTCCATCAAGGTGAGCGAGCCCGACACCAGCCTCTTCTACCCGGAGGCGGTGATCTGCGCGTTCGTCTTCGCGGCCGACAAGGGCGTGGAGATCACCAACAACAGCTACTACGTCGACCCGTACCTGTACAACTGCGAGGACGACGCGGACCAGGGCGCGGTGGTGGAGGCGGTCCGCCGGGCCGCGCGCTACGCCGAGCGCAAGGGCACGCTGCACGTCGCCTCGGCGGGCAACTCCAACCACGACCTCGCCGCCGACGCGATCGTCGACGACTCCAGCCCCAACGACACCGTCCCGACCGAGCGGACGATAGACCCGTCGGAGTGCCTGGACCTGCCGACCCAGCTGCCGGGCGTGGTGACCGTCTCGGCGACGGGCGTACAGGACGTCAAGTCGTACTACTCCAGCTACGGTCACCGGGTCGTCGACGTCGCGGCTCCCGGCGGGGACCGGTACCAGGTGCCCGACACCCCGTCGAAGAACGGTCGCATCCTGTCGACCATGCCGAACGACTCCTACGCCTTCCTGCAGGGCACCTCGATGGCCTCCCCGCACGTGGCCGGCGTGGCGGCGCTGCTGAAGAGCGAACACCCCTGGGCGAGCCCGGCGGCGCTCCAGCTGATGCTGAAGGCGCAGGCGGACAACCCCGGTTGCCCGGAGTTCTACGACCCGGACGGCAACGGGGTCGAGGACTCCACCTGTGAGGGCGGGAAGAACCTCAACGGCTTCTACGGCCACGGCGTCGTCGACGCCCTGGACGCCGTCGAGTAGCGCGGACGTCCGGGGCGTTCGACGGACGGCTCTCCGTCGGGGCGTCAGGACGCCGCGGACGCGGAGGGGTCGGGCCCGGTGGGTCCGGCCCCTCCTCCCGTTCCCTCCGCCGGCCGGGCCGTCCGGGCCGCGCCGGTGGCCGTCGGCTGCCAGCCGGGGCCGCGGAAGAGGCGTCCGGCGCGCTCGCGCCAGTCGCGGGCCGCCCTCAGGTCGTGGGCGATGGCCACGTACTCGTGGGTGGCCACGCGCAGCGGGTTGTAGGTGTCGATGTTCTTGGTGAGCCCGTAGACGCACGGTTCGGTCTCGGGCGCGAAGGAGCCGAAGAGACGGTCCCAGACGATGAGGATGCCGCCGAAGTTGCGGTCCAGGTAACCGCCCTGGGAAGCGTGGTGGACGCGGTGGTGCGAGGGCGTGTTGAAGAGGAACTCGACCGGCCGGGGGAGCCTGCCGATGCGCTCGGTGTGGATCCAGAACTGGTAGACCAGGTTGACCGAGGAGCAGAAGGCGAGCGCGGCCGGGTGCACGCCGCAGGCGACGAGCGGCAGGTAGAACGGCCAGGAGGTCACGGACGTCCAGGGCTGGCGCAGCGCGGTGGTGAGGTTGAACCGCCGGCTGGAGTGGTGCACCACGTGGCAGGCCCACAGGATGCGGATCACGTGGTGGCCGCGGTGGGACCAGTAGTAGAAGAAGTCCTGGGCGAACAGCATCGGCAGCAGCGTCCACCACTCGACGGGCACCCGCAGCGGGGTCAGTTCGTGGACCACCGCGTAGATCGCCACGATCGGGATCTTCCACAGGGCGTCGAAGAAGAGGCTGCCCAGGCCCATGGTGACGCTGGTGGCGGCGTCCTTGGCCTCGTACCCGACGACGGGACTGTCGGGCTCCTCGGGGTGGACGCGGTAGCTGACCATCTCCAGGACCGTCAGCAGGACGAAGGCGGGGATCGACCACAGCACGACATCGGGGAGATCGGGCACGCTCGGCATGCGAGCACCGTAGAGCCGTGGACGGGCCGCGCCTAGGGTCTGTTACCGGCAAGTATGTGAGAAAGGTCGTCAGCGGGCCGGACCCCCGGAACGACCTGCGGCGATGTGAGGGTGTCAGTAGCGGCCCGTATCCTCTGTGACCATGCTCGAAGACCAGTCGGCGGCCGACGCGCGGCCCGCAGCGCAGCCCACCACCCCGGCCTGGCCCAGCGAATACCCGGACGGCTACGCGGTGGTGGACGTGGAGACCACGGGGCTGGCCCGGGACGACCGCATCGTCTCCGCGGCCGTCTACCGGCTGGACGCCCGGGGGAACGTGGTGGACCACTGGTACACCCCGGTCAACCCGCAGCGGGATCCGGGGCCGACCTGGATCCACGGTCTGACGAGCGAGATGCTGGCCGACGCCCCGCTCTTCCCGGAGATCGCGGAGGAGTTCGCCGAGCGGCTGCGCGGGCGGGTGCTGGTGGCGCACAACGCCGTCTTCGACTGGTCGATGATCGCCCGCGAGTACGCCCGCGCCCGGCTGGAGGCCCCCGTGCGGCAGCGGCTGTGCACCATCGCCCTCTCCAAGGAGCTGGGCCTGCCCCTGGCCAACCACCGGCTGGAGACCCTCGCCGCGCACTACGGCGTCGTGCAGCGCCGGGCGCACCACGCGCTGGACGACGCCCGGGTGCTGGCCGAGGCGTTCCGGCCGAGCCTGCACATGGCGGCCCGCAGCGGCATACGCCTGCCCCTGCTGGCCTGCCGGCCGATGACCGAGTGGAACGACAGCATCACCTCCGGCGGGTCGCGTCCGCGCTCCTCCTACGCGGGGAACTGGCGTCCCGCGCGCAAGCGTCCCGCCTGCCCCTACCCCAACCCGGGGCGGTACGAGCCGGGCAAGCCGCTCGTCCAGGGCATGCGGGTGGCGTTCTCCGGCGACACCTCCGTCGAGCGCGAGCTGCTGGAGGACCGGGCGGTCGAGGCCGGCCTCCACATCGCGACCAGCGTGTCGCGGCTCACCAGCCTCCTGGTCACCAACGACCCCGACTCCGGCACCTCCAAGGTCGCCAAGGCCCGCGCCTACGGCACCCCGGTGATCGACGAGGCGGCCTTCACCCAGCTCCTGCGGGACGTGGCCCCCGCTCCCGGGGAATGACACCCGGCGGGGTACCGTCGAATCGTGTCGTCCTCGTACCGTTTCCTGCTGACCCGGCAATGGGTGATCCTCACCCTCGTCGCCCTCGTGTTGATCCCGGTGATGGTGCGGCTGGGGTTCTGGCAGTTCCACCGGCACGAGGAGCGGGTGGCGCGCAACGAACTGATCGCCACGAGCCTGGCCGCCGAGCCGGTGTCCGTGGACGAGCTGGTCGCTCCGGGCCGCGGCCCGGAGGGTGACGACCGGTACCGTCCGGTGACGGCGACCGGCACCTACGACACCCGGCACGAGGTGGTCGTCCGCCAGCGGACCGCCGCCGACGGCCGGGAGATCGGCTACCACGTCCTCACCCCGCTGATCCGCGAGGACGGCACGGCCGTGCTGGTCAACCGCGGCTGGATCCCGGCCGGCGGGGACCTGACGCGGTTCCCCGACGTGCCGCCGGCGCCCTCCGGCGAGGTCACCGTGACCGGCCGGCTGATGGCGGACGAGTCGGAGAGCGGCGGCATCAAGGAGAAGAGCGGCCTGCCGCCGCGCCAGGTGATGCTGATCGACAGCGAGCGGGCGGCGCGGGAGCTGGACCGGCCGGTCCTCGGCGGCTACGTCGCGCTGACCGAGACCTCCCCCGAACCGTCCGGCGAGCAGCCCCAGCTCCTCCCCGAACCGGACCACGACAGCATCGGCTCGCACCTGGCCTACGCGTTCCAGTGGTGGCTGTTCGCCGCCGGGGTCCCCGTCGGCTGGGTGGTGCTGGTCCGCCGCGAGCACCGGGAGCGCCTGGCGGCGCGGGAGCGGAGCGCGGGCCGGACGACGGACGGAGCCGACGCCCCGGACGGCAACGGCGGAAACGGCGCGGACGGGGACGGAACCACCCCGGACGGGAACGCCCCGGACGGGCGGACCCCGGCCGAACCCCTCTCCCCCACCCCCTCCGCCGCGCGGCCGACGGACCGACCGGCAGACTGAGCCCATGGATCTCGGACTCAAGGACAGGGTGTACCTCGTCACCGGCGCCACCCGCGGGCTGGGCTTCGCCACCGCCCGTGAGCTGGCCGCCGAGGGCGCGAAGGTGATCGTCACCGGCCGCACCGAGCGGGCGGCGGCCGAGGCCGCCGAACGGCTGGGCGAGGGCGCCGTCGGCGTCGCGGCGGACAACGCCGACCCGGACGCCGCCGACCGCCTGGTGACCACCGCGTACGACCGACACGGCCGCCTCGACGGGGTGATGATCAGCGTCGGCGGACCGCCGCCCGGCTCCTTCGAGAGCAACACCGACGACCAGTGGCGGTCGTCGTTCGAGTCGGTCTTCCTCGGCGCGGTGCGGCTGGCCCGCACGGCGGCCGGACGGCTGACGGAGGGCGGGGTGATCGGCTTCGTGCTCTCCGGCTCGGTGCACGAACCGATCGCCGGGCTGACGATCTCCAACGGGCTGCGGCCGGGCCTGGCCGGTTTCGCCAAGTCCCTCGCGAACGAGCTGGGTCCGCGCGGCATCCGCGTCGTCGGGCTGTTGCCGGGCCGGATCGCCACCGACCGGATCCGCGAGCTGGAGGCGCTCGCCGAGGACCCCGAGGCCGCCCGCGAGCGCGGCTCGGCCGCGATCCCGCTGCGCCGCTACGGCACCCCGGAGGAGTTCGGCAGGGCGGCGGCCTTCCTGCTCTCCCCCGCCGCCTCGTACGTGACCGGGGTGATGCTCCCGATCGACGGCGGCGCCCGCCACGGCTTCTGAGCCCCGCGCCGGCTCCGTGTGCGCCGCCCGGACGGGGCGGTGCGCACGGAGCCGGTCCGGCGCGCCTACGCGCCGATCACTCGCCGATGCCGGCCAGGTCGCGGAGCCTGCGTCCCTGGGCCTCGCGCTCGGCCGCGCGCTGCTCGTCGTAGGTGCGCTCCACCGCGCCGCGCAGCAGCGCCTTGGTCTCCACCACCGCGTCGCGCGGGGCGGCGAGCAGCGCCGCCGTCAGGTCGGCGGTGGCCGCCTCGAGTTCGGCGCGGGGCACCACGAGATTGGCCAGGCCGATCCGCTCGGCCTCCTCGGCGTGGACGAAGCGGCCCGTCACGCAGATCTCCAGCGCGCGGGCGTATCCGACGAGCCCGACGAGCGGGTGGGTGCCGGTGAGGTCGGGGACCAGTCCGAGGGCGGTCTCGCGCATCGCGAACTGCGCGTCGTCGGCGCACACGCGCAGGTCGCAGGCGAGCGCGAGCTGGAAGCCCGCGCCGACCGCGTGCCCCTGGACGGCGGCGACGCTCACCACGTCGTTCCGCCGCCACCAGGTGAACGCCTCCTGGTAGCCGGCGATGGCGGCGTCGATCTCGGCGTCCGAGCCGCGCGCCAGATCGATGAAGGACGGTTCGCCCTCGAAGCCCTCGGGCGTGAAGGCCTGCCGGTCGAGTCCGGCGGAGAAGGACTGTCCCTCACCGCGCAGGACGACGACGCGGACCTCGCCGGGCAACAGCCGTCCGGCCTCGGCCAGCGCGCGCCACATCGCGAAGGTCTGGGCATTGCGCTTGGCCGGACGGTCGAGCGTGACCGTGGCCACGGCACCGTCGACGACGAGCCGCACGCCGTCCTTGTCGAGCAGGGTCATGAGGGTCTCCCGGGAGCTCTCCGCAGTCAGGTGACTGAAGAGTAACCACCCAGTCGGTCGGATGGCCGACCGGGTGGCGCCCCTCGGGACGACCCCGGATCTCAGGATGTCGTGGTCTTCTTGCCCCGCGTCGCACCGCCGCGACCGCGCAGGGTCACGCCGGACTCGCTGAGCATCCGGTGCACGAATCCGTAGGAGCGGCCGGTTTCCTCGGCCAGCGCCCGGATGCTCGCACCGGAGTCGTATTTCCTCTTCAGGTCAGCCGCGAGCTTCTCGCGCGCGGCGCCGGTCACCCGGCTGCCCTTCTTCAGAGTCTCGGCCACCCGTGCCTCCTCATGGGAAGTGCGCTCTGATCTCTCATGATCACCCCTTGCCGGGCATCTGGCCACCCATTCGACAAGGTCCGTACGGCGATCTTGTCCACGAGGCAAGTCGCAAGGGAAGTCGGAATGAAGCATTCCGCAACGCTTTCCTCGGGTACGCCGTCGCACTCCGCGGAAAAGAGGCAGGTCAGAGCGGGGTGCGGACTCCAAACCTCCATGTCGGGAGGCCCATGCCACACTGCCCGCCCTCTCGACGCGCAACCGCGCCGCAATACGAGCCGAACTCACTCAGATGATGGATCACACGTCGGCCGAATGATCCAGAACGGTGTGATCACCGTGCGTCCTCCGGGTCCCCCCGGGCCTCAGGCCAGCGCGACGAGATCCGCGTACTCCTCGCCCCACAGGTCCTCCACGCCGTCCGGGAGCAGGACGATCCGCTCCGGCTGGAGCGCGTCCACCGCGCCCTCGTCGTGCGTGACCAGCACCACCGCGCCGGTGAAGGCGCGCAGCGCGCCGAGGATCTCCTCGCGGCTGGCGGGGTCGAGGTTGTTGGTCGGCTCGTCCAGCAGCAGCACGTTGGCCGAGGAGACCACCAGCGTGGCCAGCGCCAGCCGGGTCTTCTCGCCGCCGGAGAGGACTCTCGCGGGCTTGTCCACGTCGTCGCCGGAGAACAGGAACGATCCCAGCGTCTTGCGGATGTCGACCATGTCCATGTCGGGCGCGGCCGAGCGCATGTTCTCCAGCACCGTGCGGTCCGGGTCCAGCGTCTCGTGCTCCTGCGCGTAGTAGCCGAGCTTGAGCCCGTGGCCGTGGACGACCTTTCCGCCGTCGGGCTTCTCCACCCCGGCCAGCAGCCGCAGCAGGGTGGTCTTGCCCGCGCCGTTGAGGCCGAGGACGACCACCCGCGAACCCCTGTCGATCGCCAGCGAGAGGTCGGTGAAGATCTCCAGGGAGCCGTAGGACTTGGACAGCCCCTCCGCCATCAGCGGGGTCTTGCCGCACGGCGCGGGGTCGGGGAAGCGCAGCTTGGCGACCTTGTCGCTCCGGCGCTCCTCCTCCAGCCCGGCCAGCAGCCGCTCGGCGCGGCGGGCCATGTTCTGCGCGGCGACGGCCTTGGTCGCCTTGGCGCGCATCTTGTCGGCCTGGGCGGTGAGGGCGGCGGCCTTCTTCTCGGCGTTGGCCCGCTCCCGCCTGCGCCGCTTCTCGTCCGCCTCCCGCTGGACCAGGTACTGCTTCCAGCCCATGTTGTAGACGTCGATGCAGGCGCGGTTGGCGTCCAGGTAGAAGACCTTGTTGACCACCGTCTCCACGAGGTCGACGTCGTGGGAGATCACGACGAAGCCGCCGCGGTAGGTCTTGAGGAAGTCGCGCAGCCAGACGATGGAGTCGGCGTCGAGATGGTTGGTCGGCTCGTCCAGCAGCAGGGTGTCGGCGTCCGAGAAGAGGATGCGGGCCAGCTCGACACGGCGCCGCTGACCGCCGGAGAGGGTGCCCAGCGGCTGGGCGAGCACCCGGTCGGGCAGGCCCAGGCTGGCGGCGATCGTGGCGGCCTCGGCCTCGGCGGCGTAGCCGCCCTTGGTGAGGAACTCCGTCTCCAGCCGCTCGTACTTCTTCATCGCCCGCTCGCGGGTGGCGCCCTTGCCGTTGGCCATCCGCTCCTCGTTCTCGCGCATCCTGCGCAGCACGGTGTCCAGGCCGCGGGCGGAGAGGATGCGGTCGCGGGCCAGGGCGTCGAGGTCGCCGGTGCGCGGGTCCTGCGGCAGGTAGCCGACCTCGCCGGTGCGGGTGATGGTGCCGGCCGCGGGGATGCCCTCGCCGGCCAGGCAGCGGGTGAGGGTGGTCTTGCCCGCGCCGTTGCGGCCGACCAGGCCGATGCGGTCGCCCCGGGCGATGCGGAAGGAGGCGGACTCGATGAGGACCCGGGCGCCGGCGCGCAGCTCGAGTCCGGAGGCGGTGATCACGGAAAATACTCCTGGGCAGGGTGGACGTGCGTACGTCGTGGTCGGGGGCTGGGAGACGGCGTACGCCGGCCTAATGCGCGAGGAGATTTGCCATGCGGCAAGTCTAACGGCGGTGCGCAACCGAATTTCCGGGGCTTCTCGTGCCGCCGGCGGCACGAGAAGCCCCGGGGTCCGTCACACCTCGCCGGTGTGGACCTGGAAGGCCGCCCGGCGCACGGCCCGGGCCAGCACGGGGTCCGGGTGGGCGGCGGCGAGCGCCACCAGGACCTGGACCGTGCGGGGGTGGCCGGTGGCGCGGACCTCCTCCAGCAGCGCCGGGACGCTCTCCTGCACGGCCGACTCCAAGTGCTCCACCAGCAGCCGGCCGTCGCCGTGGTCGGCGACGGCCGCGGCGGTGTCCACCCACAGCCAGGTGGCCTCCTCGCGCGTCAGGACGCCGGGGGCGCCGCCCGTCAGGTCCGCGGGGTCGGCGCCGTCGTGCTCGGCGAGCCAGAGCAGGGCGTAGGGGCGCAGGGTGGGCTCGTCCAGGACCGCCCGGACGGCGGACTCGGCGGGGGCGCCGACGGCGCGCAGCGCCTCGAAGGCCAGGCCGCGGATGAGGGAGTCCTCGCCGCGGGCGGCGTCCAGCAGTTCGGCGACGGCCGGGCCGGTGGGACGCGCGGCGAGCCAGGCCCGGTACTCGGCGCGGGCCTCCCCCGGCGAGAGCCGGGCGCAGCCGCGCAGCATGTCCTCGGCGGGGTGCTCTATGTTCCCGGCGGGGCTCTGGGCGGCGACGCAGATCTGTTCGAGCTTCACCCACACGGCCCAGTTGCCCAGCGGGGTGAGCACCGCCTGCCCCGGACGGCCCTCGCCGTCCTCGGCGCACCGGGTGAGAGCGCCGACGGAGGCCAGGCCGTCGAGCGCCCAGTCGAGCAGCGCGGGCAGGTCCCGGGGGACGAGGTCCTCGACGTCCCCGCCCGACGCGCTTGCGCGCTCCGCCAGGTCCTTCCCGCGCTCCGCCAGGTCCTTCCCGCGCTCCGCGCGGAGTTCCGCTATCCGCTGCCGCAGCAGGTCCAGCAGGAGCGGGACGGTCACCGGACCGGACGACAGGTGCATCACGGACAGGAACTGCGGAGTCGCCACGACCACGTCGCCGACCAGCGCCGGATCGGCGTCGTCGGGCGCCGGGTGCACGAGCGACCAGGCGTCGAAGAGGGCGACCCAGCCGCGCAGCACCGCGGAGTCGTCGCGGTCCCAGGCGCGCAGCCGCCAACCGGGCACGGCGGTGCCGTCGTGCAGTTCGATCAGACCGGCGAGCCGGGCCCGGTCCCAGTGGACGGGCACCTGGTCCACCGGCATCCGCAGGTCGGCCGCGGCCCGCTCGGCATCCGCCACCGGCGACAGGCCGGTGCCGTCCGCCCAGCGGGCCAGGCGCACTGCGTCGCCCAGACAGGCCCTCGCCTGCCTGGCGAGTTGGTCACGGGGATGGAGACCCTCGGGGGGCCGGGGCGTCCTCTGCCGGCGACGCGCGTTCACGGCTCTGCGCGTGGCGGCGAGAGGCTGACGGGTAACGAGGCGCAGCCTGGTGTCTCGCGGTGTACGGGACGTCACGGGAGCAGTTTTGTCCACGACCGCCCGAAAGCCCAAACGTCCGTGCACGGAACTCATCTGAGCGTCCCGCAGAGGCCCCCCGCACGAGGCTCCGCACGAGCCCCGCGCGGGACCCTCGACAGCGGCTTCCACGGCGGACGGCCCGCGCCGGAGGGGCCTCTGCGCCGGTCCCTCCGGGGGCCTACAGCAGAGGGGTGAGAAAACGGCGCAGCGCCTCCTCGTACCCCCTCGGGTCGGCGTTCCACATGGCGGCGTGCGGAGCCTGCCGGACGACGTGCAGCGAGACCAGGTCGGGCCGCCGCTCCGCCAGCTCCCGGGAGAGCCCCCAGGGGGCGACGGCGTCGTCGGGGCCGTGCAGGATCAGGGTGGGGAGCTCCAGGCTCGCCGGGTCGGCCAGCTCCGGCAGGGGCCCGGGGTGCAGCCGGGCCCGGCCCTGCGCGGCGCGCACCGCCAGCGGCAGCAGCGGACGGGGGACGTGGCGGCCGGCGGCGAGGGACCGCAGGGTGGCCCGCCAGTCGAGCACGGGCGAGTCCAGCACCAGCCCGCCCACGCGGTCGCGGAGCGGGGAGTGCGCCGCGGCGCGCAGCGCCATGGACGCCCCGGTGGACCAGCCGTACAGGACGACGCTCCGGGCGCCGCGGTCCAGGGCGTGGCGGATCGCCGCGTCGAGGTCGCGCCACTCGGAGTCGCCCAGGTGCATGGCGCCGGCGGGCGAGCGGGGCGCGCCGGGGTCGCCGCGGTAGGAGAGGAGGAGCGTCGGGAGGCCCATCCCGTGGAGGAACGGCAGCAGGTTCAGGGGGTGTTCGCGCGTGGCGCCGAGGCCGTGCGCGGCGATCACCCACACGTCGCGGAGGGCCGGCAGGTACCAGGCGGGCAGCGCGCCGAGCTCGCCGGGCACCACCACGTCCTCGTACTCCAGGCCGAGGGCGTCGCGCGGGTCGCCGGTGTACAGCTGCGGGGTCAGCCGCACCCGGTCGCCCGGGGCGAGACGGCCGCGGTCGACGCGTTCCAGACGCCTGACGACGGTGTCGGGGGCGGAGGGGACGTCGAGCACGGGGCCGACGACGGCGTGCCGGCCGGGACCGGTGAGCGCGTAGGTGCCGGGCAGCTCGGAGACGAGCGAGCGGGTCAGGGTGATCTGCCCCGCCGCGGTGGCGTGGACCGTCAGCGGCGGCCCCTGGAACCCGACGGGCAGGGAGCGGCCGGTGGGCGGCCTGAGGGCGGTGTGGGCCGCGTACCGCCCGGCCACGACCGCGACCGCGGCGGCACCGAGCACGGCGGTGGCGGTCAGGGCTGTCGTTTTGCGCAGGCTCATCCTGCCCAGGATGACGGCGCGGCGCGGCGGAAGCCAGTGGGCCGGGCCCGGCGGGTGATCCGGGAGGTCCCGGCCGGGAGGCGGACCGCTCAGCCGGACCGGCCGTTCCGCGGGCCGTGGTCGCGCAGCTTCTCGGCCACCCGGTCCAGCTCCTCGGGCGGCAGCAGCGTGGGGGTGCGGCCGGGCACGGAGGCGGCGGCGAGCCAGACGCGGCACATCCACTCCAACTGCGCGGTGTCGTCGTACGCCCGGCGGAGGCTGTCGCCGTACACGATCGTGCCGTGGTTGCGCAGCAGGCAGCCGGTGCGGTCGCGCAGGGCCTCCAGGGCGTGGGCGGCCAGTTCCTCGCTGCCGTAGGTGGCGTAGGGTGCGACCCGTACCGGGCCGCCCAGGGCGGCGGTCATGTAGTGGATCGCCGGAAGCTCCTCCACGAGGGTGGAGACGGCCGTGGCGTGCACGGCGTGGGTGTGGACGATCGCCGCGGCGTCGGTGGCACGATAGACCGCCAGGTGCATCGGCAGCTCGCTGGTGGGCGCCGACTCCCCGGCCACCCGCCGGCCGTCGAGGTCGACGGCGCACAGGTCGTCCGGCCCCAACCGGTCGTACGGGACGCCGCTGGGGGTCACCAGGACGGTGTCGCCGACCCGTACCGAGACGTTGCCGGAGGTGCCCACGACCAGTCCGTCGGCCACCGTCCGGCGGGCCGTGTCCACCAGCTCGCGCCAGGCGTCGTGCCAGGTCCGCCGCATCCGCGCCACCTCCGGCGGAGCACTGTAGCGCGGCGGGCGAGGCTCACCCGGAGGGTGTCGTCGGCGGGCGTGCCGGGGGAGACCGCCGTACGCTCCTGCCTACACAGGCTCGGGGAGACACCGTGAATCCGCTCCCAGTTCACCTTGCGTTCACCCTGAGTCCCTACGTTCGCCGCGTACCGCCCCTTCGACTGATTGCCTGGGTGAATGGAAAACATCACGCTTCTCATCGGGATCGTGATCGTCACGGCCTTGGTGTTCGACTTCACCAACGGCTTCCACGACACGGCCAACGCCATGGCCACCACCATTTCCACCGGGGCACTCAAGCCCAAGACCGCGGTGGCGATGTCGGCCGTCCTCAACCTCATCGGCGCCTTCATCTCGGTCGAGGTGGCCGCCACCATCTCCAAGGGCCTCATCAACGAGGATTCCGGCATCGATCCGGCCGTGGTCCTGGCGGGGTTGGTCGGAGCGATCATCTGGAACCTGCTGACCTGGCTGGCGGGCCTCCCCTCCAGCTCCTCGCACGCCCTCATGGGCGGCCTCATCGGCGCCACCATCGCCTCCGTCGGCGTCGGCGCCGTCTCCATGAGCGCGGTCGTCTCCAAGGTCCTGCTCCCGGCGCTGGCGGCGCCGCTGGTCGCCGGCATCGCGGCGATGCTCGCCACCCGGCTCACCTACCGGATCACCCGGAACACCGATGAGAAGGACGTGGCCAAGGGCTACCGGGCCGGGCAGATCGCCTCGGCCGCCCTGGTCTCCCTCGCCCACGGCACCAACGACGCGCAGAAGACGATGGGCGTCATCACCCTCGCCCTGATCTCCGGCGGCGTGCTGGGCGCCGACGCCGACCCGCCGCTGTGGGTCATCGCCTCGGCCGGCATCGCGATCGCCCTGGGCACCTACCTGGGCGGCTGGCGGATCATCCGCACCATGGGCAAGGGCCTCACCGACATCCGGCCGGCGCAGGGCTTCGCCGCCCAGACCAGCTCGGCCGTCACCATCCTGGCCTCCTCCCACCTGGGCTTCGCGCTCTCCACCACGCAGGTCTGCTCCGGCTCGATCATGGGCTCCGGCCTGGGCCGCAAGGGCGGCACGGTGCGCTGGAACACCGCCGGCCGCATGGTCGCCGCGTGGGGCCTGACCCTTCCGGCCGCCGGCCTGGTGGCCGCGGGCGCCGCCCTCCTGACCACCCAGGGCGACTGGGGCGTCACCGTCGTCACCGTCCTGACCGTGGTGGCCTGCGCCGCGATCTGGTTCGCCTCCCGCCGGGAGCCGGTGGACCACACCAACGTCAACGACGTCGAGCCGATCGCGCCCGTCGCCGTCGAGACCCTCGACACCGCCGTGCAGGTCGGCGTCCCGCCGCAGCCCGCCGTCGAGGAGGCCGACGCCGCCGACGCCGAGGCGAAGCCCGCCGTCTCCGCCCCCCTCTCCCCCACCTCGTAACACCGCCTCGTACACACCGCGCGGGCCCCAGGGAACCGCACGGAACCGCAAAGGAAACAGCCTCATGGACATCGACTGGGCCGCTCTCGGCCAGGTCTTCGGGGTCAGCCTCGTGATGACGGTCGGCCTGGTGTGCGTCTTCACCTTCGGCATCGTCGGCACCCGCACCGACCACGGGACGGGCGACGGCGGCGCCGGCCTCCTCGGCCGCGTCGGCGCCTACGCCAGCTTCGCCCTGTGCGCGGCGGCCGTGGCGTACGGCATCTACATCATCGCGGCCTGATCGACATCCCCCTCTCGGGCGCCCGACGACCGTCGTCGGGCGCCTTTTCCCTGTCACGAGCCGGGCGCGCACGCGATGTGACGCGCCGACAGGCGCACACCGCGCACACCGGCGTCGTGTGCCCTTCCGCACACTGCGCCGTCGCAGGTCACCGCGGAGTTGACGCCTCTTCCCGGGCATGGTGGACTTCCCGTTGCCCAACGGCGGCAGGAGAGGAAGCCGGTGCGAATCCGGCGCGGTCCCGCCACTGTCACCGGGGAGCGCTCCCCACCCAGGGCCACGGCTCGTGCATCGGGCTGGAAGGCCGGGGAAGCGCGGATCCGGGAGCCAGGAGACTCTCACCGCCGGTCACGTCGATCCAGGGCGAGGACCCTGAGTGAGGACATACCGCCATGCCCGGCATTCCGCCTGCCCCCTTTCCCACCGCGGTGACCGTACGAGGCGCGACGGCACGCTGACGCCATGCGCGCCGACCACGACACCACCGCCGCTCCCCCGGCCCTGTCCGCGGACCCCGCGCCCCCGATGCCGGGCCACGCGTACGGAGCGCTGCTGGGATACCTGTTCGACCTGATCGCCGGCGATCCCCGCCGCGGCCACCCCGTCGCCGCCTTCGGGCGTGCCGCAGCGGCCCTGGAGCGCCTGCTGTGGCGCGACCACCGCGGCGCGGGCGCGCTGTACACCGCCGTGTGCGCGGGCGGCGCCGTGGCCGCCGCGGCGGCGCTGGACCGTGCCGCGCGCCGCTCCCCCGCCGCCCGTACCGCCCTGACGGCCACCGCGACCTGGACCGTGATCGGCGGCAGCAGCCTGGCGCGCGAGGCCCGGACGATCGCCGCCGCCCTGGAGGCCGGCGACCTCGACGCGGCGCGCGCCCGGCTGCCGCACCTGTGCGGACGGGACCCGCAGGCGCTGGACGCCGACGGCATCGCCCGGGCGGTCGTGGAGTCCGTCGCCGAGAACACCTCCGACGCCGTGGTCGGCGCCCTGGTGTGGGGCGCGGTCGCCGGCGTGCCCGGCCTGGCGGGCTTCCGGGCCGTCAACACGCTGGACGCGATGGTCGGTCACCGCTCGCCGCGCCACCTCCGCTTCGGCTGGGCCTCGGCCCGGCTGGACGACGTCGTGGGCCGGCCCGGCTCCCGGCTGACCGCGCTGCTGGCCGTCCTCGCCGGCCCCGACCCGCGCGGCGCGCTGCGCGCCTGGCGGGCGGACGCCCGGCGTCACCCCAGCCCCAACGCCGGGGCGGTCGAGGCGGCGTTCGCGGGCGCGCTGGGCGTACGGCTGGGCGGGACGCTGTCGTACGGCGGACGGGTCGAGCACCGCCCGGTGCTCAACGCCTCCGGCCGTCCGGTGCGCGTGGCGGACATCGAGCGGGCGGTGCGCCTGTCGCGCCGGGTGGGCGCGCTGGCGCTGGCGGTGTGCGCCGGTGCCGCGGCCCTGCGGGAGCAGCGGAACACACGGAAGGGGAAGCGGTGACGGGTGGCGCACTGCTGGTCGCGGGGACGACCTCGGACGCGGGCAAGAGCGTGGTCACGGCCGGCATCTGCCGCTGGCTGGCCCGCAGGGGCGTGAAGGTGGCGCCGTTCAAGGCGCAGAACATGTCGCTGAACTCCTTCGTCACGCGCGACGGCGCCGAGATCGGCCGCGCCCAGGCCATGCAGGCCGCCGCGGCCCGGGTGGAGCCGACCGCGCTGATGAACCCGGTGCTGCTCAAGCCGGGCGGCGACCGCACCAGCCAGGTCGTGCTGCTGGGGAGGCCGGTGGGCGAGTTGAGCGCCCGCGGCTACCACACGGGACGGCAGGAGAGGCTGCTGGGAACGGTCCTCGACTGCCTGGCCGAGTTGCGGCGCACCCACGACGCGGTGATCTGCGAGGGCGCCGGCAGCCCGGCCGAGATCAACCTGCGGCGCAGCGACATCGTCAACATGGGCCTGGCCCGCGCCGCCTCCCTGCCGGTCGTGGTGGTCGGCGACATCGACCGCGGCGGCGTCTTCGCCTCCCTCTTCGGCACCACCGCGCTGCTCTCCCCCGAGGACCAGGCCCTGGTGGCCGGGTACCTGGTGAACAGGTTCCGCGGCGACGTGACGCTGCTGGAGCCCGGTCTGGAGATGCTGCGCGGCCTGACCGGACGGCCGGTGCTGGGCGTCCTGCCGTACCGGCACGGGCTCGGCATCGACGAGGAGGACGGGCTGCGCGTGTCGCTGCGCGGCACCGTCCGCGAGTCGGCCGTCGCGCCGCCGCACGGCCGCGACGTGCTGCGCGTCGCGGTGGTGCCCGTGCCGCTGATGTCGAACTTCACGGACGTGGACGCGCTGGCGGCCGAGCCGGGCGTGGTGGTGCGGTTCTGCGACCGGCCCGAGGAGCTGGCCGACGCCGACCTGGCGATCGTGCCCGGCACCCGCGGCACCGTGAAGGCCCTCGCCTGGCTGCGCGAGCGCGGGCTGGCCGACGCGCTGGTCCGCCGGGCCGCCGAGGGACGCCCGGTGCTGGGCATCTGCGGCGGCTTCCAGATGCTGGGCGAGCGGATCGAGGACGAGGTGGAGTCGCGGGCCGGGACGGTCGACGGCCTGGGACTGCTGCCGGTGCGGGTGCGCTTCGCGCCGGAGAAGACCCTGGCCCGGCCGGTCGGCGAGGCGCTGGGCGAGCGGGTGGAGGGCTACGAGATCCACCATGGCGTGGCCGAGGTGACCGGCGGGGACGAGCCGTTCCTGGACGGCTGCCGCACCGGTTCGGTGTGGGGCACCCACTGGCACGGGTCGCTGGAGAGCGACGGCTTCCGGCGCGCCTTCCTGCGGCGCGTGGCGGCGGACGCGGGACGGGCGTTCGTCCCCGCCCCCGACACGTCCTTCGCCACGCTCCGCGAGGAGCAGCTCGACCGGCTGGGCGACCTGGTGGAGGAGCACGCCGACACCGACGCGCTGCTGCGGCTGATCGAGGACGGCGCGCCGGAGGGCCTGCCGTTCGTACCGCCGGGGGCGCCGTGACCGGTATGACCGGTGTGACCGAGGAAATCGACGCGACCGACGCGACCGACGCGACCGACGCGAAGGGCGTACGGACCGATGGGAGTTCCATGAGCACGGTACTGCTGCTGTCCACCGCCGACACCGACCTGCTGGCGGCCCGTGCCTCCGGCGCCCCGTACCGCATCGCCAACCCCGTGCGCGTCGACGTCGCCGGGGAGCTGCCGGGGCTGATCGAGGGCGCGGACATCGCCGTCGTGCGCCTGCTGGGCGGCCGGCGCGCCTGGGAGGAGGGGCTGGAGGCGCTGCGGGCCTCCGGCGTCCCCACCGTGCTGCTGGGCGGCGAGTCCGTTCCGGACGCCGAGCTGATGGCGATGTCCACCGTTCCGGCGGGCGTGGTGGCCGAGGCGCTGAAGTACCTGGTCGCGGGCGGGCCGGAGAACCTGGCCGAGCTGGTGCGCTTCCTGTCCGACACGGTGCTGCTGACCGGCCACGGCTTCGCCGAGCCGCGGCCGATGCCCGAGTACGGCGTCCACGGCGACCGGAGGTCCGACCCGTCCCGGCCGACCGTGGGCGTGCTGTTCTACCGGGCCCACGAGCTGTCGGGGAACACCGCCTTCGTCGACACGCTGTGCGACGCGATCGAGGAGCGCGGCGCCAACGCCCTCCCCGTCTACTGCGGTTCGCTGCGCGGCGCCGAGGAGGGCCTGTACGAGCTGCTGGGCCGGGCCGACGCGCTGGTCGCCACCGTTCTGGCCGCGGGCGGCACCCGTGCGGCGGACGCGAGCGCCGGCGGCGACGACGAGGCGTGGGACGTGGGCGCCCTGGCCGCGCTGGACGTGCCGGTGCTCCAGGGCCTGTGCCTGACCGGTTCCCGCGCCGCCTGGGAGTCCTCGGACGCGGCGCTGTCGCCGATGGACGCCGCGATGCAGGTGGCGATCCCGGAGTTCGACGGGCGGCTGATCACCGTGCCGTTCTCCTTCAAGGAGGAGGGCCCCGACGGCGTGCCCGTCTACGTCGCCGACCCCGAGCGGGCCCGGCGCGTGGCCGGCATCGCGGTGCGGCACGCCGCGCTGCGGCACAAGCCGAACGCCGAGAAGCGGATCGCCCTGGTCTTCACCGCCTACCCGACCAAGCACTCGCGGGTGGGCAACGCGGTCGGTCTGGACACCCCCGCCTCGGCGGTGGAGCTGCTGCGGGCCCTGAAGGCCGCCGGCTACGACACCGGCGAACTGCCCGAGACCGGCGACGAGCTGATCCACCGTCTGATCGCCGCCGGCGGCCACGACGTGGAGTGGCTGACGGAGGAGCAGCTCGCCGCCGCGCCGGCCCGGGTGCCGCTGCGGGACTACCGCCGGTGGTTCGCCGCGCTCGACCCCGAGCTGCGCGACGCCGTGCGCGAGCACTGGGGCGAGCCGCCGGGCTCGCTGTACGTGGACGGCGAGGGCGAGGACGCCGAGATCGTGCTGGCCTCGCTGCGGTTCGGCAACGTGATCGTGATGATCCAGCCGCCGCGCGGCTTCGGCGAGAACCCCATCGCGATCTACCACGACCCGGACATGCCGCCCTCCCACCACTACCTGGCGGCCTACCGGTGGATGGAGCACTCCTTCGGCGCCGACGCGGTGGTCCACATGGGCAAGCACGGCACGATGGAGTGGCTGCCGGGCAAGGGGCTGGGCCTGTCGGCCGGTTGCGCGCCGGACGCGGTGCTCGGCGACCTGCCGCTGGTCTACCCGTTCATCGTCAACGACCCCGGCGAGGGCACCCAGGCCAAGCGCCGCGGCCACGCCACCGTCGTCGACCACCTGGTGCCGCCGATGGCGCGGGCCGACTCCTACGGCGACCTGGCCAAGCTGGAGCAGTTGCTGGACGAGTACGCGCTGGTGTGCGACCTGGACCCGGCCAAGGCCCCGGCCGTGCGCAGCCAGATCTGGACGCTGGTGCGGGCCGCCGAACTCCACCACGACCTCCACGTGGAGGAGCAGCCGGACGAGGACGAGTTCGACGAGTTCGTCATGCACATCGACGGCTGGCTGTGCGAGATCAAGGACGTGCAGATCCGCGACGGCCTGCACGTCCTGGGCGGCGGCCCGGTGGGCGAGTCGCGCGTCAACCTGGTGCTGGCCGTGCTGCGTTCGGCGCAGGTGTGGGGCGGCGTCGGCGGTGCGCTGCCGGGTCTGCGGGCGGTGCTGGCCGAGCACGTGGGGCTGGAGGAGGCCGCGCTGCTGGCCGAGCCCGGCGCCCGTGTCGAGGTGCCGAAGGCGCTGACGTCCCTGGCGGACGGTCCGGCGCGGACCGCCTCCGACGCGATCGACCTGCTGGAGCACCTGGCGCGGCGGCTGGTGGAGGGCATGGAGGCCCGCGGCTGGGCACGCGAGGCGGCCGGCGAGGTGGCCGCCGAGGTGCTGGGCACCGAGGTGCCGGGCGCGGTGCGGGCGTTGGAGTTCGCCGCGGACGAGGTCGTGCCCCGGCTGGCGCGCACCACCGACGAGATCGGCAACGTCCTCCACGCGCTGGACGGCGGGTACGTCCCGGCCGGTCCCTCCGGGTCGCCGACCCGCGGCCTGGTCAACGTCCTGCCGACCGGCCGCAACTTCTACTCCGTGGACCCCAAGGCGATCCCGTCCCGGCTGTCGTGGGACGTCGGCAGCGCGCTGGCGGACTCGCTGCTGGCCCGGCACCTGGCCGACCACGGCGCGTACCCGACGTCGGTGGGCCTGACGGTGTGGGGCACCTCCTGCATGCGCACGCAGGGCGACGACATCGCGGAGATCCTGGCGCTGCTGGGCTGCCGGCCGGTGTGGGACGACGCCTCGCGGCGGGTGACGGGCTTCGAGATCGTGCCGCTGGAGGAGCTGGGGCGTCCGCGCATCGACGTCACCGTCCGCATCTCCGGCTTCTTCCGCGACGCCTTCCCGCACGTGGTGGGCCTGGTGGACGACGCGGTGCGGGCGGTGGCCGAGCTGGACGAGCCCGCCGAGTCCAACTACGTCAAGGCCCACGCGGACGAGGACACCGCCGCGCACGGCGACCGGCGCCGGGCCACGGCGCGGATCTTCGGCTCCAAGCCGGGCGCGTACGGGGCCGGGCTGCTGCCGCTGATCGACGCCCGCAACTGGCGCTCGGACGCGGACCTCGCCGAGGTGTACGCGGTGTGGGGCGGCTACGCCTACGGGCGCGGCCTGGACGGCCGCCCGGCGCGCGGCGACATGGAGACGGCGTTCCGCCGCATCCAGGTGGCCGCCAAGAACGTCGACACCCGCGAGCACGACATCGCCGACGCCGACGACTACTTCCAGTACCACGGCGGCATGGTCGCCATGGTCCGCCACCTGACGGGCTCCTCCCCCGAGGCGTACGTCGGCGACTCGGCCGTGCCGGACCAGGTGAAGACGCGGACGCTGGGCGAGGAGACCCACCGGGTCTTCCGGGCGCGGGTGGTCAACCCGCGCTGGATGGCGGCGATGCGGCGCCACGGCTACAAGGGCGCCTTCGAGATGGCCGCGACGGTGGACTACCTCTTCGGCTACGACGCCACGGCCGGGGTGGTGGACGACTGGATGTACGAGAAGCTCGCGAGCGCCTACGTCTTCGACGAGACCAACCAGGACTTCATGCGGCGCTCCAACCCGTGGGCGCTGCGCGGCATCACCGAGCGGCTGCTGGAGGCCGCCGACCGCGAGCTGTGGGCCGAGCCGGAGGCGGAGACCCTGGACCGGCTCCGGCAGCTCTACCTCGAACTCGAGGGAGACCTCGAAGGCGGCTCCGACGACGATCCGGAGGACGACGCATGACCACCACGGCCACCTACCCGTTCACCGCGATCGTCGGGATGGACGACCTGCGGCTGGCGCTGCTGCTGAACGCGGTCTCGCCGGCCGTCGGCGGCGTCCTGGTGCGCGGCGAGAAGGGCACGGCGAAGTCCACGGCCGTACGGGCGCTGGCCGCGCTGATGCCCGAGGTCGAGGTCGTCCCCGGCTGCCGCTTCTCCTGCGATCCGCGCCGGCCCGACCCCGAGTGCCCGGACGGGCCGCACGAGGCGGGGCACGGCGAGAGCCGGCCCACGCGGATGGTCGAGTTGCCCGTGGGCGCCTCGGAGGACCGGCTCGTGGGGGCCCTGGACATCGAGCGGGCGCTGGCGGAGGGCGTGAAGGCGTTCGAGCCGGGCCTGCTGGCGGACGCGCACCGGGGCGTCCTCTACGTCGACGAGGTCAACCTGCTCCACGACCACTTGGTGGACCTGCTGCTGGACGCCGCCGCGATGGGCGCCTCGTACGTCGAGCGCGAGGGCGTCTCGGTGCGGCACGCCTCCCGCTTCCTGCTGGTGGGGACGATGAACCCCGAGGAGGGCGAGCTGCGTCCGCAGCTGCTGGACCGCTTCGGGTTGACGGTGGAGGTCGCCGCCTCCCGCGAGACCGACGAGCGGATGGAGGTCGTGCGCCGACGCCTGGCCCACGACGAGGACCCGGCCGCCTTCGCCGCCCGCTGGGCCGACGAGGAGACGGCGCTGCGGGAGCGGATCGCGGCGGCGCGCGCGCTGCTGCCGCGGGTGCGGCTGGGCGACGCCGCGCTGCGGCAGATCGCCGCCACCTGCGCGGCGTTCGAGGTGGACGGCATGCGCGCCGACATCGTGATGGCCCGCACCGCCTGCGCGCTGGCGGCCTGGGCGGGACGTACCGACGTGGTCGCCGAGGACGTCCGGCAGGCCGCGCTGCTGGCCCTGCCGCACCGCAGGCGCCGCAACCCCTTCGACGCGCCCGGCCTGGACGAGGAGAAGCTCGACGAGACGCTCCGGCAGAACGGCGGCGGGGACGGCGGGGACGACGAGCCGGACCCGGACGGGCCGGACGGCGGTCCCGGGAACGGTCCCGGCGGCGGGCGGCCTCCGCAGGGCGGGCCCGAGGAGCCGTCGGGCGCCTCGGACGGCTCCGAGCCGTCCGAGCCGTCGGTGCCGGAGCAGTCGCGGGGCCGCGAGGACGGCGAGGGCACCGGACCGGGCCGGGGCGGCGGGGAGCAGGCCCCCGCCCGCGCGGGCGAGCCGTTCCGCACCCGGGCCCTGTACGTGCCCGGCGTGGGCGAGGGCGCGGCCGGACGGCGCTCGCGGGCCCGCACCGCGCAGGGCCGCACCACCGGCGCCCGCCGCCCGCACGGCGCGCTGGGCAGGCTGCACCTGGCCGCGACCGTCCGGGCCGCCGCCCCGCACCAGCGGGCCCGGGGGCGCACCGGGCCGGGCCTGGTGGTCCGCCGGGACGACCTGCGCGAGGCCGTGCGCGAGGGACGGGAGTCCAACCTCGTGCTCTTCGTCGTGGACGCCTCCGGCTCGATGGCCGCCCGGCAGCGGATGGGCGCCGTCAAGGGAGCGGTGCTGTCGCTGCTGCTGGACGCCTACCAGCGCCGCGACAAGGTCGGCCTGATCACCTTCCGCGGCTCGGGCGCCGAGGTCGCCCTGCCGCCCACGTCCTCCGTGGACGCCGCCGCCGCGCGCCTGGAGTCGCTGCCCACCGGTGGCCGCACCCCGCTGGCCGCCGGGCTGCTGAAGGCCCGTGACGTGCTGCGGGTGGAGCGGCTGCGCGACCCGTCGCGGCGTCCGCTGCTGGTCGCCGTCACCGACGGGCGGGCCACGGAAGGACGGGCGGCGCGAAGCGCCTCGGCCGGGGGTGGTGGTCGGGCGACGGAAAGAGGAGCGGCGCGAAGCGCCTCGGCCGGGGGCGGCGGTCGGGCGACGGGTGGGACCGGACCCGTCGTACGGGCGCGGCAGGCGGCACGGCTGCTGGCCGCCGACGGCATCGCCTCGGTGGTGGTCGACTGCGAGTCGGGCCCGGTGCGGCTGGGCCTGGCCGGCGCGCTCGCCCGCGAGCTGGGCGGCCCGGCGGTGACGCTGGACGAGCTGCGCGCCGACGCCGTCACCTCGCTCGTCCGCTCCGCACAGAACTCGAACCGGAACCTTGGGAGGGCCGCGTAGTGCCGAAGGGACAGCCGAGCGTCGTACCCGACGACGGACTCACCACGCGTCAGCGCCGCAACCGTCCGCTGCTGGCGGTGCACACGGGCGTCGGCAAGGGCAAGTCGACGGCCGCGTTCGGGCTGGCGCTGCGCGCCTGGAACCAGGGCTGGCCGATCGGGGTGTTCCAGTTCGTGAAGTCCGCCAAGTGGCGGGTCGGCGAGGAGCGTGCGCTGCGCGTGCTGGGCGCGAGCGGCGAGGGCGGTGCCGTCACCTGGCACAAGATGGGCGAGGGCTGGTCGTGGATCCAGCGGGACGCCCGGGACGCCCTCTCCAGCGAGGAGGCGGCGCGCGAGGGCTGGGAGCAGGTCAAGCGCGATCTGGCGGCCGAGACCCACCGGCTGTACGTGCTGGACGAGTTCACCTACCCGATGCACTGGGGCTGGGTGGACACCGACGAGGTCGTGGAGGTGCTGCGCACCCGTCCCGGCACCCAGCACGTGGTGATCACCGGGCGGAACGCGCCGCGGGCGCTGATCGACGCCGCCGACCTGGTGACGGAGATGACCAAGGTCAAGCACCCGATGGACGCCGGCCAGAAGGGCCAGCGGGGCATCGAGTGGTGAGCGGGTGACGAACCTTCCATGAGCACGACCGTTCCCCGGCTGGTCGTCGCCGCGCCCTCCTCGGGCAGCGGCAAGACCACCGTCGCCACCGGTCTGATGGCCGCCTTCACGGCGGCCGGACTGGCCGTCTCCCCGCACAAGGTGGGGCCGGACTACATCGACCCGGGCTACCACGCGCTGGCCACCGGGCGTCCCGGACGCAACCTCGACGCGTACCTGTGCGGCCCGGAGCTGATCGCGCCGCTGTTCCTCCACGGGGCGGCCGGCGCGGACCTGGCCGTGGTCGAGGGCGTGATGGGGCTGTACGACGGCGCGGCCGGGCAGGGGGAACTCGGTTCGACCGCGCAGGTGGCGAAGGTGCTGCGGGCGCCGGTGGTGCTGGTGGTGGACGCCTCCTCGCAGTCCCGCTCGGTGGCGGCGCTGGTACACGGCTTCGCGTCCTGGGACCCCGAGGTGCGGGTCGCGGGGGTGATCCTCAACAAGGTGGCCTCCGACCGCCACGAGGAGCTGCTCCGCGAGGCGCTGGACGCCTCGGGGGTGCCCGTGCTGGGCGTCCTGCGCCGCGCCCCGCAGATCGGCGCCCCCTCGCGGCACCTGGGCCTGGTCCCGGTGGCCGAGCGGCGGGCGGAGGCGGCCGAGGCGGTGGCGGCGCTGGCGGAACGGGTGCGGTCCGGCTGCGATCTGACGGCGCTGCTCGCCCTGGCGCACTCCGCGCCGCCCCTGCCCGGGGAACCGTGGGAGCCCCCGGCCCCGCCCGCCGGGGCGCCGCGCGGGCGGCGCCCGGTGGTGGCGGTCGCGGGCGGGGCCGCGTTCACCTTCTCCTACGCCGAGCACGCCGAACTGCTGCGGGCGGCGGGCGCCGAGGTGGTCCCCTTCGACCCGCTGCGGGACACCGGCCTGCCGCCGGACACGGCCGGGCTGGTCGTCGGCGGCGGCTTCCCCGAGGTGTACGCGCCGGAGCTGTCGGCGAACGAGCCGCTGCGCGCGGCCGTCGCGGACCTGGCCGCCTCGGGGGCGCCGATCGCCGCCGAGTGCGCCGGACTGCTCTACTTGGCGCGGGAGTTGGACGGCGCCCCGATGTGCGGGGTGCTGGACGCCACCGCCCGGATGACCGAGCGGCTCACCCTCGGCTACCGCGAGGCGGTCGCCGTCGGCGACAGCGTCCTGGCCGCCGCCGGGACGCGGGTGCGCGGCCACGAGTTCCACCGCACGACGGTGGAGCCGGGTGCCGGGTCCCCGGAGACGGACCAGGCACCGGCGTGGGGCCTGACCTGGGGGGCCGCACGCGACCGGCGACGGGTCGAGGGCTTCGTGAGGAACCACGTGCACGCCTCGTACCTGCATGTGCACTGGGCCGCCGAGCCGTCCCTGGCCCGGCGCTTCGTCAACCGATGTGTCGAGAGGTGTGCCGCGTGAACAGCACCGACAGTGGGCCACGGCTGATCGGCGTCGGGGTCGGCCCCGGCGATCCGGACCTGGTGACCCTCAAGGGCGTGAAGGCGCTGCGTTCGGCGCGCGTGGTGATCGTGCCCGTGATGGAGGACGGCGGCACGGGCCGGGCGGAGGCCACCGTGCTGCACTACGTGTCGCGCGAGCGGGTCGAGCGGGTGGTCTTCGCGCTCAACGAGCGCAGCGACCGGGCCCGCCGGGAAGCCGCCTGGGACGCGGCGGGCGAACGCGTCGCCGAACTGCTGCGCGCCCACGGCACCGTGGCCTTCGCCACGATCGGCGACCCCAACGTCTACTCCACCTTCACCTACCTCGCCCAGACCGTCGGCGCCCTGGTGCCCGAGACGGTCGTGGAGACCGTGCCGGGCATCACCGCGATGCAGGACCTGGCCGCGCGCGGCGGGGCGGTGCTCACCGAGGGGACGGAGCCGTTGACGCTGGTGCCGGTGACGGCCGGATCGGCGGTGCTCAGGGAGGCCCTCCAGGGGCCGGGCACGGTGGTGGCGTACAAGTTCGGGCGGCTGGCCGGCGAGGTCGCCGAGGCGCTGCGCGCCTCGGGCCGTCTGGAGGGGGCCGTGTGGGGGTCGTCGCTGGGACTGCCGGAGGAGTCGATCCGCCCCGCGTCCGAGCTGGAGGCGGAACTGGCCGCCGGGGGCGCCCTGCCCTACCTGTCCACCCTGATCGCCCCCGCCCGCCGCGACCGCCGAGGAGGCAAACTGTGACCGCCGCACCCAGCCCCGACCCGACCGCCGCCGCGTCCCGTACCGACGCGCCCCGCGCCGGGAAGGTGACCATCGTGGGCGCCGGGCCCGGCGCCGCCGACCTGCTCACCTTCCGCGCCGCCCGCGCCATCGCCGAGGCCGACGTCGTGATCTGGGCGGCCAGCCTGGTGCGCGAGGAGGTGCTCGAACACGCCCGTGCGGACGCGGAGGTCCTGGACTCGGCGTCGATGTCCCTGGAGGACGTCGTCGCCGTCTACGAGCGGGCCGCCCGCGAGGGCCTGCGGGTCGCCCGCGTCCACTCCGGCGACCCGTCCCTGTGGGGCGGCACCCAGGAGCAGGTGGACCGCTGCGCGGAGCTGGGCGTCGAGGTGGAGATCGTGCCCGGGGTGTCGTCGTTCTCGGCGGTGGCGGCCATCGCGGGGCGGGAGCTGACGATCCCGGAGGTGGCCCAGTCGGTGATCCTCACCCGGCTGGGCGGCGGCAAGACGCCGATGCCGCCCGGCGAGGAGGTGCGGGAGTTCGCCCGGCACGGCACGACCATGGCGATCTTCCTGTCGGCGGCGCGGTCCGGGCAGTTGGCGGTGGAGCTGCTGGAGGGCGGCTATCCGACCGACACCCCGGTGGTGATCGCCCACCAGGCGACCTGGCCGGACGAGCTGGTGCTGCGCTGCACGGTCGGCACGCTGGAGGAGACCGTCAAGGAGCACCGGCTGTGGAAGCACACGCTGTTCCTCGTCGGCCCGGCGCTGTCGGCCTCCGGCACGCGCTCGCACCTGTACCACCCGGGGCACTTCCACGGGTACCGCCGGGCCGAGCCCGCCGCGCGGCGGGCGCTGCGG
>NZ_BAAASZ010000037.1:56632-104774 GCF_039533145.1 Streptomyces macrosporus | reverse complement strand
GCGCACCTCGCGGCGGGCGCTGCGGGCGGCCCGGCGGACGGGCGGGGCCGCGAGCGCGCCGGCCGCGCGGGAGGCGGGCCGTGAGTGAGCGGCCGGACCGGGAGCCGTCGGAGCCGGTATCGGGGCCGGTGCTGCGGGAGCCGGACCTGCCGCGTACCGCCAAGCAGCGGCCGAAGGCGCTGCGCACCGGCTGGACGACGGGCACCTGCGCGTCGGCGGCGGCCCGCGCCGCCGCGCTGCACCTGGTCACGGGCGAGCCCCAGGCGTGGGTGGAGGTCGCGCTGCCGTCGGGGCGGCGGGTGACGTTCGCGGTGGAGCGCTCGACGGAGCTGCGGCCGGGCCGCACCGAGGCGGTCGTGGTCAAGGACGCGGGCGACGACCCGGACGTCACCCACGGCTCGCACCTGACCGCCACGGTGAGCTGGCGGGACGAGCCGGGCATCGAGCTGCACGGCGGGATCGGCGTCGGCGTCGTCACCAGGCCGGGGCTCGGTCTGGAGGTGGGCGGCCCGGCGATCAACCCGGTGCCCCGCGCCATGATCAGCCAGGCGGTGGGCGAGGTCGTCGACGTCGCGACGCGCGGTGTGGACGTCACCATCAGCGTGCCGGACGGCGAGAAGCGCGCCCGGAAGACCACCAACGCCCGGCTCGGCATCCTGGGCGGCATCTCCATCCTGGGGACGACCGGGATCGTGCGGCCGTTCTCGACGGCCTCGTGGCGGGCGAGCGTGGAGCAGGCGGTGTCGGTGGCCGCCGCGCAGGACGCCCCGGCCGTGGTGCTGTGCACCGGTGGCCGCACCGAGAAGGGCGCCATGGAGCTGCTGCCGGAGCTTCCGGAGGTCTGCTTCATCGAGGTCGGGGACTTCACGGGCGCCGCGCTGCGCCGGGCCGTGGAGCACGGCGTGGGCCGGGTGGTGTTCGTCGGCATGGTGGGCAAGTTGACCAAGCTGGCCTCCGGGGTGCTGATGACGCACTACACGCGGTCGAAGGTGGACACCGCCGTCCTCGCCGACATCACCCGCGCGGTGGGCGGGCCGGAGCCGGTGGCGGCCGAGGTCGCGGCGGCGAACACCGCCCGCCACGCGTACGAGTTGTGGGACGCGGCGGGTCTGCTGCAGACGGCCGGTGTGGAGTTGTGCCGTCGGGTCGTGGACGTGATGGAGCGTTTCGTGGACCGCCGGATCGCGGCGGAGGCGGCCATGGTGGACTTCACCGGCCGCACGGTGGTCGCGATGTGCTCCGGCGACGGGGGGCTGCTGCCGTGATCACCGTCGTGGGGGCGGGCACCGGCCTCGCCGCGGGCGGCGGACCGGACTGGCGGGGCGTGTCCCTGGCCGTGGGCGCCCGCCGCCATCTGGACGCCGCCGGCGTGCCGTCCGGGGTGCGGCGCGTGGTGCTGGGCCCGCTGGCCCCGGCCCTGGAGGCGGTGGAGGAACACCTCGCCGGCGGCGGTCGGGTGGTGGTGCTCGCCTCCGGCGACCCGGGGTTCTTCGGGATCGTCCGGGCGCTCGCCGAGCGCTTCGGCCCGCGCGCCCTGGACGTGCGGCCCACCGTGCCCTCCGTGGCCCTCGCCTTCGCCCGCGTCGGGCTGCCGTGGGACGACGCGGCCGTGGTGAGCGCGCACGGACGCGACCCGCGCACCGCCGTCAACGTCTGCCGCGCGCACCCCAAGACCGCCGTGCTGACCGGCCCCGGCGCGGGCCCCGCCGAGTTGGGCGCCGCCCTGGCCCCCACCGGGCTGCCGCGCACCCTGGTGGTGGCGAGCTCCCTGGGCGCGGCCGGTGAGCGCGTCGAGCGCCTCTCCCCCGCCGAGGCCGCCGACCGCGTCTGGCCCGACGAGGTGAGCGTGGTGCTCTGCCTGGACGAGACCCGCCTGCTGGCCCCCGCCGCCCGCGCGCTGGCCGGGCCCCCGCGTCCGCCCGCCGGGTGGGCGCTGCCGGAGGACGCCTTCGTCCACCGCGACTCGATGGTCACCAAGTACGAGGTGCGGGCCCTGGCCCTGGCCCGGCTCGGGCCGCGCCCGGGCGATCTGGTCTGGGACGTGGGCGCGGGCTCCGGCTCGGTGGCGGTGGAGTGCGCGCGGCTGGGCGCGGCGGCGATCGCCGTGGAGCGCGCCGCCGACGGCGTCGAGCGCTGCCGGGCCAACGCCGCCGCCCACGGCGTGGACGTCCAGACCGTGCACGGTGCCGCGCCCGCCGCGCTGGCGGAACTGCCCGACCCCGACGCCGTGTTCGTCGGCGGCGGGGGGCGGGAGCTGGAGGCGATCGTCGCGCTGTGCGCCCGCCGCGCCCGGCGCGCCGTCGTGGTCACGCTCGCCGCCCTGGACCGGGTGCCCGCCGTGCGGGCCGCGCTCGGCGCCGCCGGGCTGGCCTGTGACGGCGTGCTGTTGCAGTCCTCCCGCCTCTCCCCCCTGCCCGGCGACGTGACACGGCTCGCCGCCGGCAATCCCGTCTTCGTCCTGTGGGGCACCCGCCCCGCCACCGAAGGAGCACCCTCGTGAACGCCCCGAACGGCCTGATCGGTCTCGTCTCCGCCACCGCCGCCGGGCGGCGCGCCCGCGACCGGCTGGCCGCCGCCTGGCCCGAGACGACCCGCGTCTACGACACCGGCGGCGAGGAGGGAGGCGAGACCGGCGGCGGCACCGTCCGGGACGCGGTCGCCCGCGCCTTCGCCGAGTGCGACCGGATCGTCTGCTTCCTGGCCACCGGCGCGACCGTGCGGCTGATCGCGCCGCTGCTGGGCGACAAGGCGAGCGATCCGGGCGTGGTCTGCGTGGACGAGGCGCAGCAGTACGCGGTGGCCCTGCTGGGCGGCCACGCGGGCGGGGCGAACGAGCTGGCGCACGCGGTGGCCGAGGCCCTGCCGGGCTGCCGACCCGTCGTCACCACCGCCACGGACGCCGTCGACGTCCCCGGTCTGGACACCCTCGGCCTGCCCGTGGAGGGCGCCGTCGCGGCGGTGTCGCGGGCGATCCTCGACGGCGAGCCCGTCCGTCTGGTGCGGCATGTCGTCCTCCCCCTGCCGGCGTTGCCACCCAACGTAACCGAGGCCACCGACAACGCCACCGAGCGTGACCGGGACTCCGGTGCCGGGTACACCCTGCTGGTCAGCGACCGCGCCCTGACGCCGGACGACCGCACGGCCGTGCTGCGGCCCCCCACCCTGTCCGTCGGGGTCGGAGCCAGCCGGGGCGCGCCCGCCGACGAGATCGTCGGCCTGGTGGAGCGGGCGCTGGCCGACGCCGGGCTGTCGGCGCGCTGCGTCGCCGAGCTGGCCACCGTCGAGGCCAAGGCGGACGAGCCGGGCATCGTCGAGGCGGCCCGGCGGCTGGGCGTGCCGGTGCGGACCCACCCCGCCGAGGAGTTGGCGGCCGTGCCCGTCCCGCACCCGTCCGACGCGCCGCTGGCGGCCGTGGGCACCCCGAGCGTGGCGGAGGCCGCCGCGCTGCTCGCCTGCGGGGAGGGCGCCGAACTGCTCGTCCCCAAGCGGAAGTCGGAGCCCGAGGGGCGTGCGGCGATGGCGACCTGTGCCGTGGCGCGGCGCCGGCCGCGCGGGCGGCTGGCGATCGTCGGGCTCGGTCCGGGCGCCCGCGACCTGCTCACCCCGCGCGCCCGCGACGAGTTGCGCCGCGCCTCGGTGGTCGTCGGCCTCGACCAGTACGTGGACCAGATCCGCGACCTGCTGCGTCCGGGCACCCGGGTGCTGGAGTCGGGGCTGGGCGCGGAGGAGGAGCGCGCCCGCACCGCCGTGGCCGAGGCCCGCGCGGGCCGTGCCGTGGCGCTGATCGGCAGCGGTGACGCCGGGGTGTACGCGATGGCCTCGCCCGCCCTCGCCGAGGCGTCCGCGGACATCGACGTGGTGGGCGTGCCCGGGGTGACGGCCGCGCTCGCCGCCGCCGCGCTGCTGGGCGCGCCGCTGGGCCACGACCACGTCTCGATCAGCCTGTCGGACCTCCACACGCCCTGGGAGGTGATCGAGCGCCGGGTGCGGGCGGCGGCCGAGTCCGACCTGGTGGTGACGTTCTACAACCCGCGCAGCCGGGGCCGCGACTGGCAGCTGCCCAAGGCGCTGGCCCTGCTGGCGGAGCACCGTGCCCCGCACACGCCCGTCGGCGTGGTGCGCAACGCCTCGCGGCCCGGCGAGCGCGTCACCGTCACCACGCTGGGCGAACTCGACCCGGCCGTGGTCGACATGATGACCGTGGTCACCGTCGGCAACACCGCCACCCGCACCGTCGCCGGACGCATGGTCACCCCGCGCGGCTACCGCTGGCAGGAGGGGTCGTGACGCCCCCTCACGCGCCGCCGGCGCCCGTGGCCGTCACCGCGCGCTGCGCGGGCTGCGGCGCCTGTCTGCTGACCTGCCCGGTCCACGCGATACGCCCGCTGGGCGGCGCGCTGCTGGTGCGGGCGGAGCTGTGCACCGGCTGCCTGGAGTGCGTCGAGGTGTGCCCCGTCGACGCGATCGAGGAGACCGCCGGGCCGGCCGACGCGGAGAGCCCCGGCACACCGCCCCAGGAGAGCACCCCCGAGGAGACGCCGTGACGCCCCCGACACCCCGCACCGTCCACCCCATCGAGGAGGAGTCGTACCGCATCCTGCGGTCCCGGCTCGACACCTCGCACCTGCCGCCGCTGACCCGGGCGGTGGTGGAGCGGGTGATCCACTCCAGCGCCGACCTGGCCTACGCCGACGATCTGGTCACCGACGAGGAGGCGCTGCGCGCGGCGCACACCGCCCTGCACACCGGTGCGCCGGTCGTGGTGGACGTCGAGATGGTCGCCGCCGGCATCACCCGCCGGAAGACGGTGTGCCGCCTCGCCGACGCCTCGGGCGGGCCGGGTCTGACCCGTTCGGCGCACGCGATCCGGCTGGCCCTGGAGGAGGTGGGGCCCGGCGCGGTGTGGGTGATCGGCTGCGCGCCCACCGCCCTGTTCGAACTGCTCGCCCTGGACGCGGACCCCGCCCTGGTCATCGGTCTGCCCGTCGGGTTCGTCGGCGCGGCCGAGAGCAAGGCCGCCCTGCGCGCCAGCGGGCTGCCGGCCGTCAGCAACGTCTCGGAGAAGGGCGGCAGCGCGGTGGCCGCCGCCGCCCTCAACGCCCTGCTGTACACCCCCCTGGACACCTCTTCGCACGCCCCTTCGCACACCTCTTCGCACACGGCGCCCGCGAGCACGGCGCGCCCGTCCCTCAGCACCGCCAAGGAGACCCTGTGACCACACCACCGGCCCTGCTTCTCGTCGGCCACGGCACCCGTGACGACGCCGGCGCCGAGGCGTTCCGCTCTTTCGTGCGCGACCTCGCCGCCCTCCGGCCGGAGGTCCCGGTCGCCGGAGGGTTCATCGAGCTGTCCCCGCCGCCGCTGGCGGACGCCGTCGCCGAGCTGACCGGCCGCGGTGTGCGGAACTTCGCCGCCGTCCCGCTGATGCTGGTCTCGGCCGGGCACGCCAAGGGCGACATCCCGGCCGCCCTGGCCCGCGAGGAGCTCCGCCACCCGGGCACCTCGTACGCGTACGGCCGTCCGCTGGGGCCGCACCCGGCGCTGCTGAGCGTGCTGGAGCGCCGTCTGGACGAGGCGCTGGACGGCGCGGGACGCGCCCCCGAGGACCGGGCCGACACGATGGTGCTGCTGGTGGGCCGCGGCTCCACCGACCCGGACGCCAACGCCGAGGTGTACAAGGCGGCCCGGCTGTTGTGGGAGGGACGCGGCTACGCGGGCGTGGAGACGGCGTTCGTCTCGCTGGCCGCGCCCGACGTCCCCTCCGGTCTGGAGCGCTGCCGGAAGCTGGGCGCCCGCCGGGTCGTGGTGCTGCCCTACTTCCTGTTCACCGGCGTCCTGCCGGACCGGGTGCGGATGCAGGCCGAGGGCTGGGCCGAGGCCCACCCGGAGATCGAGGTGCGCTGCGCCGACGTCATCGGCCCCACCGAGGAGCTGGCGCGGCTGGTCTGGGAGCGGTACGAGGAGGCCCTGAAGGGCGATCTGCGGATGAACTGCGACTCCTGCGTCTACCGCGTCGCGCTGCCGGGTTTCGAGGACAAGGTCGGCATGCCCCAGCAGCCGCACCACCACCCGAACGACGACGGGCACCACCACCATCACCACCACGGCGGCCATGCCCACGCGCACTGAGCCGGCGGGCGCCCCGGAGCGGACGGCCCCGGCCCCGACCCCGACCCCGCACGACCTGCGCCACCACGGCGACGCCGAGGTGCGGGACGCGGGGGCGGGTCTGGTGGACCTCGCGGTCAACGTCCGTGCCGGCACGCCCCCCGCCTGGCTGAAGGAGCGGATCGCCGCCTCGCTGGAGACGCTGGCCGCCTACCCGGACGGGCGGGCGGCCCGGCGGGCGGTGGCGGCCCGGCACGGGCTGCCGGAGGAGTGCGTGCTGTTGACGGCGGGCGCGGCGGAGGCGTTCGTCCTGCTCGCCCGCGCCCTGCCCGCGCCGGGGCCGGGCACGGGCCGTCCGGTCGTGGTGCACCCGCAGTTCACCGAGCCGGAGGCCGCGCTGCGGGACGCGGGTCACGCGGTGGAGCGGATCGTGCTCCGCGAGCGGGACGGTTTCCGGCTCGACCCCGCCCTCGTCCCGCCCGAGGCCCCCGTGGTGGTCGTCGGCAATCCGACGAACCCCACGTCCGTGCTGCATCCCGCCGCCGTCCTGGAGGCGCTGGCGCGGCCGGGCCGGACGCTGGTGGTGGACGAGGCGTTCATCGACGCGGTGCCCGGCGAGCGGGAGTCCCTGGCCTCCCGGGTGGTCGACCTGCCGGGCACCACCGTGGTGTTGCGCAGCCTGACCAAGACCTGGGGGCTGGCGGGCCTGCGCGTCGGCTACGTGCTCTCCGATCCGGGGACCGTCGCGCGTCTCGCGCGGCACCAGCCGCTGTGGCCGGTCTCCTCCCCCGCGCTGGCCGCGGCCGAGGCGTGCTGCGCGCCGGCGGCGCTGGCCGAGGCCGAGCGGGCGGCGCTGCGGACCGCCGAGGACCGGGCGTACCTGCTGGGCCGGCTCGCGGAGTTCGCCGAACTGCGCTCGGCGACCCCTGATCCGCGGGCGCCGTTCGTGCTGGTCCGGCACCCGGAGGGGGCGGTGGTGCGGGAGCGGCTGCGCGAGGAGGGCATCGCGGTGCGCCGCGGGGACACCTTCCCCGGCCTGGACCGGCGGTGGCTGCGGCTGGCCGTACGGGATCGGGCGACCACGGACCGGCTGGCGCGGGCGCTGGCCGGTCTCGGGGTGCGCTGAGGCGCGCGCCGGGACCGCGGGCGCCGAGGGTGCGCGCCGGGGGTGTGACGGAAACGGCGCGGCGGCGGGACCGGGTGGGGTCCCGCCGCCGCGCCGCGGCTTCACCGGTTCACCGGTTCACCGGTTCACCGGTTCACCGGCCGCCGGGAGACGCGGGCGTCAGGAGGCGCGACGGCGCCGCAGGAGCACCAGCGCGCCGCCCACGGCCAGGAACGCCAGGGCGCCGCCCGCGATGTACGGGGTGCTCGAGTCGCCGCCGGTCTCGGCGAGGTTGGGCTCCTCGCCGGACTGGTCGGAGCCGGTCTGGGGCTGCGGCTCGTTGGCGTCGCCGCCGCCGCTGCCCGCGGTCTCGCCCGTCCCGCCGTTCTCCTCGCCGCCGGTGGTCCCGCCGTTCTCCTCGCCGCCGGTGGTGCCGCCGTTGTCGCCGCCGCCGGTGGTGGTGCCGCCGTTGTCCTCGTCGTGGCCGCCGGGCGTCTCGCAGGCGGCCTCCACCAGCGTCACCCGGCCCTTGACCGCGGCGACGCCCAGATGGGCCGGGTCCACCGCCACGTCCAACGCCAGCGCGGTGGCCGCCGCCGTGTGGGAGGTGGTGGCGGTCTCGGCCAGGCGCAACTCGACCGTGCCGATCCCGTCGACCTCGACGCTGGTGGTGCCCTCGGCCCGCACCTCGACCTTCTTGCCGAGCACCGTGACCGTGCCGGGGATCTTCGACTCGGCGGTCGGCTCGGCGCCGGCCTCGCACACCGCCCTGGAGGTGACCAGGTCGGCCTTCACCAGGGGACGCAGCAGACCGGGCACGTACACCTTGGCGTTGGTCAGGTTGGAGTACCCCTCGCTCCTCCCCTCGTCAGCGGTCGCCTTGGCGGTGGCGACGTCCGCGCGCAGCATCCTGATCGGCTCGCCGTCGTGCGCGCCGTCGAGCCGGACCGTCAGCGCGGTCTTCTCGGCGCTCTCGGGCGCCCGGACGGCGTTGAGCTCGGCGTGCAGCGGCACAGCGGCGGTCTTGTCGACCAGCGAGACGTCGAGCTTCGCGCGGAGCACGGCCGCGCTCGCCGTGCCCTTGCCGCCGTTCCCGGTGGCGTGCGCGGGTACGGCGGCCACCCCCACCAGGGCAGCGGCGGCGAGCAGGCTGTAGACGGATTTGTTCACAGGTGGAACCCCCACAGATGGCATGGCGTCACCGGCACGGCCAATGGGGGACATCGCTCGTGCCGGTGACCTGAGACCCTGCCATCGTTGACCCACAGAGGGTCAAAATTCATATCTGTAGCGTGAATTCACTCGGACGAGTTACACCCGCCATGGTTTTCGAATCCCGACATCCGGGTATCCATGGCTCTTTCACTCCCGAGTCGCCCTCGGCCTCGCGCTACCGCACGACGCGTCCCCTGAGCACCACTCTGCGGGGCGCGGCCAGCACCCGTACGTCGGCCCGCGGGTCCGCCTCGTAGACCACCAGATCCGCCTCGGCGCCCTCCTCCAGGCCGGGGCGTCCGAGCCAGGCGCGGGCCGCCCAGGTGGTCGCCGACAGGGCGTCCACCGGCGGGATGCCCGCCGCCACCAGTTCGGCCACCTCGTCGGCGACCAGCCCGTGGGCCAGGGAGCCGCCCGCGTCCGTGCCGACGAAGACGGGGATGCCGGCGTCCCAGGCCGCGCGCACGGTGTCGTACCGGCGCTCGTGGAGCCGCCGCATGTGGTCCGCCCAGCGCGGGAACTTCTTCTCGCCCCCCTCGGCGAGCTTCGGGAAGGTCGCGATGTTGATCAGGGTGGGGACGATGGCGACACCGCGCTCGGCGAACAGCGGGATGGTCTCCTCGGTCAGTCCCGTGGCGTGCTCGACGCAGTCGATCCCGGACTCCACCAGATCGCGCAGCGAGTCCTCGGCGAAGCAGTGGGCGGTGACCCGCGCGCCCTCGTCGTGGGCGGCGGCGATGGCGGCCCGGACGGCCTCGCGCGGCCAGCAGGGGGCCAGGTCGCCCTGTTCGCGGTCTATCCAGTCGCCGACCAGCTTCACCCAGCCGTCGCCGCGCCGGGCCTCGCGCCGCACGTACGCGACCAGGTCCTCGGGCTCGATCTCGTGGGCGTAGTTGCGGATGTACCGCTTGGAACGGGCGATGTGGCGGCCCGCGCGGATGATGCGCGGCAGGTCCTCGCGGTCGTCGATCCAGCGGGTGTCGGCCGCGGAGCCGGCGTCCCGGATCAGCAGCGTCCCGGCGTCCCGGTCGGTGAGCGCCTGTTTCTCGCTGGTGGCGGCGTCGACGGCGCCGTGGGCGTCGAGGCCGACGTGGCAGTGGGCGTCCACCAGGCCGGGCAGCACCCAGCCCTCGATCGTGGTCGCCTCCCGGGTGTCCCGGGGACGTTCGTAGGTGATCCGGCCGTCCACGACCCACATCTCGTCCCGGACGTCCGCGTCCGGGTCCGGTCCGGTCAGGACGCGTCCCTTGATGTGCAGATTCCCGCGCTCGCTCATATGGCGCACTGTACGAGCCGACTGCTACGTTCACGCAGCCACAGGGGGTCGTGGTGTCCCGTACGACACAGCATCCATCGAACCCTGAGGAGGCCGCGTGGACGCCCTCGCCGAAGAGTTCCACGCCTTCTTCGACCGCCACTACGCCGATCTGTCCCGCCTCGCCCACCTCCTGCTGGGGGACGCCGAGGGAGCCGACGACCTCGCCGCCGACGCGCTGGTCGCGGTGTGGCGCCGCTGGGACCGTGTGCGCGCCGACGCGTGTCCGGTCGCGTACGCGCGCGGCGTGCTCGCCGCCATGGCCCGCGTCCGCCTGCGGAGCCTGCGGCGCGAGCGGCGCCGCGTCGACCTGTTCTGGTCGCAGCGGCCCGATCGCATCGACGACCCGGACGTGCCGGCGGTGCTGGACGTGCGCCGGGCGCTCGCCCGGCTGCCGCTGCGGAAGCGGGCGTGCGTGGTCCTGCGGCACGCCTTCGACCTGTCGGAGAAGGAGACCGCCCGGACCCTGGGCGTCTCGGTCGGCACCGTGAAGAGCCAGACCTCGCGCGGCCTGGCCGAGTTGGAACGGCTGCTGACGTCCGGCCGGTGCGGTCCCGAGCGCAGGTACGAGACGGTACGGGTGCTGCGCGCCGAACCCGCGGGGCAGAGCGGCTGGTGACCGACCGGGCGGCCACGCCGTCGCTCGTCGCCGAGTCTCCGGCCGAAGGGCCGCGCGGTGCCGCCGGGGCACGGGACGGGGCCGCCGTGTCCGGCGGGGGGCCCGGCGGACCGGCGACGGCGGGCGACGGTTTCCCCGGGAAATCGACGACGCACTGTGAAGACTTCTTCACGATATGCCTGCGCCGGAATTTTCCATGTGAATCCACAGCGAATTCCCGGTATTCCCGTCCGAATACAACCCCATGGTCTCCTGCCCGCTCCCGTCGATGCTAAACACCGGGATTCGACAATCGGCGAACCGCGTATTTCGGACAGCCTCCCGGCTCGTTATGGATCTGTGACCAAGTCAACACGGCCGTCTGTTTGCCCGGAAAATACCACGCAAAACGGTCAAATCTTTCGCCCTTCGTGCGCGTGTGCGCTCACGCGCGATATCACAACCCCCCTTCCACACGTAACCCCTCACCGCGATGTGATTTGTGATCTCCCTGGGTAAATTGAATTTGCATGACCGCCGCGCAAGCAGAGCATGCACGTGTCCACAGCAGAACCATCGAAATGCCGGAAGGACTGAAACTCGACGTACCGCGCGTGGAGGACGGGGCAGCGATCTGGCGCATCGCCCGCGACTCCCGGACGCTCGACCTGAACTCCTCCTACAGCTACCTCCTGTGGTGCCGCGACTTCGCCGCCACCTCCGTGGTGGCGCGCGACGGCGACGGCGAGCCGGTGGGGTTCGTCACCGGCTACGTCCGCCCGCAGCGCCCCCGGACCCTGGTCGTCTGGCAGGTGGCCGTCGACCACGGGCAGCGCGGGCGCGGCCTCGCCGCGGCGATGCTCGACGGACTGACCGCCCGCGTCGCCGAGGAGTTCGGCATCGACGGGATCGAGACCACGATCACCCCTGACAACACCGCCTCCAACCGTCTGTTCACCTCCTACGCGCGCCGCCACGGCGCACCGGTGCGGCGCGAGGTCCTCTTCGACGGCGTGCTGTTCCCCGAGGGCGGACACGAGCCCGAGGTGCTGTACCGGATCGGCCCGATACCCGCGCCCGTCCCCGCCGGCCGCTGACCGTCACGCCGCCGCGGGGCAGGCGCCCGGCGGCACACCCCCTCGACCCCTCACTCCTCTCGCCAAACGTCTCCCAGGAGATCGCTGTGACCATCACCCAGCCGGACCTGAGCATCTTCCAGAGCCTGGAATCGGAGGTGCGCAGCTACTGCCGCGGCTGGCCCACCGTCTTCGACCGGGCGCAGGGCAGCCGCATGTACGACGAGGACGGCCACACCTACCTCGACTTCTTCGCCGGCGCCGGATCGTTGAACTACGGCCACAACAACCCGGTCCTCAAACGCGCCCTGCTGGACTACCTGGAGCGCGACGGCGTCGTTCACGGTCTGGACATGTCCACGACGGCAAAAAGGGCCTTCCTGGAGACGTTCCGGGAGGTCGTCCTGCGGCCGCGCGGGCTGGACCACAAGGTGATGTTCACCGGCCCCACCGGCACCAACGCCGTCGAGGCGGCGCTGAAGCTGGCCCGCAAGGTCAAGGGCCGGGAGGCGATCGTCTCCTTCACCAACGCCTTCCACGGCATGTCGCTGGGCGCCCTGGCGGTCACCGGCAACGCCTTCAAGCGGGCCGGCGCCGGCATCCCGCTGGTCCACGGCACCCCGATGCCCTTCGACAACTACCTCGACGGCAGGGTCCCGGACTTCCTCTGGTTCGAGCGGCTGCTCCAGGACGCCGGCTCCGGCCTGAACCGGCCGGCCGCGGTGATCGTGGAGACCGTGCAGGGCGAGGGCGGCATCAACGTGGCCCGGCCCGAGTGGCTGCGCGCCCTGGCCGACCTGTGCCGGCGCCAGGACATGCTGCTGATCGTCGACGACATCCAGATGGGGTGCGGACGCACCGGCGCCTTCTTCTCCTTCGAGGAGGCCGGCATCACCCCCGACATCATCACCGTCTCCAAGTCCATCAGCGGCTACGGCCTGCCCATGGCGCTGACCCTGTTCCGGCCCGAGTTGGACGTGTGGGAGCCGGGCGAGCACAACGGCACCTTCCGCGGCAACAACCCGGCCTTCGTCACCGCGGCCGCCGCGCTGAACACCTACTGGACCGACGGCCAGATGGAGAAGCAGACCCTGGCCCGCGGCGAGCAGGTCGAGGCCGCCCTGCGCGCCATCGCCGCCGAGCACGGCGACGAGGTCGCCGACGTGCGGGGCCGCGGCCTGGTGTGGGGTCTGGAGTTCCACGACAGGTCCCGCGCCGGCGCCGTCGCCTCCCGCGCCTTCGAACTCGGCCTGCTGATCGAGACCTCCGGCCCGGAGAGCGAGGTGGTCAAGCTGCTCCCCGCGCTGACCATCTCGCCCGAGGAGCTGGACGAGGGCCTGCGGATCCTGGCCCGCGCCGTCCGCGAGACCGCGTAAGCCGGCGCCGAGCGGCAACTCGGCATCCCCCGGGCCCGCCCGGGACACCGCGGGCATTCACCCATTCGGCCCATCCCGGTCCTCCGGGATGGGCCACCGAACGAAAGGCACCAAGCACCGTGATCGTCCGATCCCTGCAGGACATCGAAGGCACCGACCGCGACGTGAGGTCGGCCTCCGGAACCTGGCGCAGCAAGCGCCTGATCCTGGCCAAGGAGCGCGTCGGCTTCTCGCTGCACGAGACCGTGCTCTACGCGGGCACGGAGACCTCGATGTGGTACGCCAACCACATCGAGGCCGTCTTCTGCGTGGAGGGCGAGGCCGAGCTCACCAACGACGAGACGGGCGAGAAGCACTGGATCACCCCCGGCACCGTCTACTTGCTGGACGGGCACGAAAAGCACACACTCCGTCCTAAGACGGACTTCCGTTGCGTCTGCGTCTTCAACCCGCCCGTCACCGGGCGCGAGGACCACGACGAGAACGGCGTCTACCCGTTGCTCACCGAACCGGAAGGGGTCTGAAGGGCCCGCGGCGGGACCACGACCGAGACCGCGGCCGGCACCGAGACCGGCACGGAGGCCATCGGCGACGCATTGCCCGACAGCGGACCGGTGCAGGAGACAGGACCTTACGAGAGGAGAGGAGCAACAGCATGACCACCGCACCCGAACGCACCACCGACCTGTATCCGACGCGGGGCGCCACCGAGGTGACCACCCCGCGTCAGGACCCGGTCGTGTGGTCCGATCCGGCGGCTCCGGGGCCGATCGAGCCCTCCGATCTCGCCGCCTACGAGCGGGACGGCTTCCTGGCGATCGACCAGCTCATCACCCCCGACGAGGTCGAGGTCTACGCCAGAGAGCTGGAGCGGCTGGTCTCCGACCCGCGGATCCGCGCGGACGAGCGCTCGATCGTCGAGCCGAAGTCGCAGGAGATCAGGTCCGTCTTCGAGGTGCACAAGATCAGCGAGGTCTTCGCCGATCTGGTGCGGGACCCGCGCGTGGTGGGCCGCGCGCGGCAGATCCTCGGCTCGGACGTGTACGTCCACCAGAGCCGGATCAACGTCAAGCCGGGCTTCGGCGCCTCGGGGTTCTACTGGCACTCCGACTTCGAGACCTGGCACGCCGAGGACGGTCTGCCGCGCATGAGGACGGTGTCCGTCTCGATCGCCCTGACCGAGAACCACCCCACCAACGGCAGCCTGATGATCATGCCGGGATCGCACAAGACGTTCCTCGGCTGCGCGGGCGCCACCCCGAAGGACAACTACAAGAAGTCGCTGCAGATGCAGGAGGCCGGCACGCCGTCGAACGAGGCCCTCACCCGGATGGCCGCGGACCACGGCATCCGGCTGTTCACCGGCAAGCCGGGCTCGGCGACCTGGTTCGACTGCAACTGCATGCACGGTTCCGGGGACAACATCACCCCGTATCCGCGGAGCAACGTCTTCATCGTCTTCAACAGCGTGGAGAACGCCGCGGTGGAGCCGTTCGCGGCGCCCGTGCGGCGTCCGGAGTTCATCGGCGCGCGGGACTTCACCCCGGTGAGGTGAGGCGCCCGGCCCACGGCGCCGAACGGAAGAGGAGACGGGGCGGGACCGCCGCGCGGCGGGACCGCCGCGCGGCGGTCCCGCCCCCCTTTTTTCCTCCCGCTCTCTCCCGGCGCTCTCCGTGCGTTCCGCCGCGGCGTCGGGCGGCTTCCGGTCCTCAGCCGCGGCCCAGCACCCGCAGAGCCGGGAGGGCGCGGTCGTCGTAGTCGAAGAGCGCCTGGTTCTCCCAGCCGTTGCCGGAGGCCGGATCGGCCGGGTCCCAGCCGTTGCCGGGCACGGCGGTCCAGGTGGGCTCCCAGTAGAACAGCCCCAGGCCGCGCCCGTTCGGGACGGCCGCCACGACCGCCGCGATGTCGCGCAGCCAGGCGGACTGCCCCTCGGGGGTCGCGGGGTGGCCGGGGACGAGTTCCGACGGCAGGTCGACGATGTTCTCCAGGGAGTCCTCGCTGTCCAGCCGGAAGGGGTAGGCGGTCTCGGCGACGAGGACGTCCTTGTCGTAGCGGGCGGAGACGTCGTTCAGGTTGGCCCGGAGGTCGGCGAGCGTGCCGTGCCAGTAGCCGTAGAAGGACAGGGCGACGACGTCGAAGGGGACGCCGTGCGCCACCGCGTTGTCGAACCACCAGCGGGTGGCCTCGTTCCGTCCTCCCTCGGCGAGGTGGAGCGCGATCCGGATGCCCGGCGAGGCGGCGCGCGCGGCCTCGGCGCCCGCGGTGAGCAGGGCCGCGAGCCGCGGCCAGTCGTCCGTGGAGCCGTCGGGCCAGAGCATGCCGCCGTTGATCTCGTTGCCGATCTGGACCATGGCGGCCGGTGTGCCCTGGGCGCGCAGCGCGCCGAGGATGTCGGCCGTGTGGTCACGCACGGCCTGCTCCAGCGCGGCCCCGTGGAGGTTCTCCCAGGCGGCGGGCTTGTACTGCTTGCCGGGGTCGGCCCAGGTGTCGGAGTAGTGGAAGTCGACCAGGAGCCTCATCCCCCGCTCGTGCAGCCGACGGGCCGTCCGCAGGATGTGCGGCCTGGTGTGGTAGCCGTCGGCCGGGTTCACCCAGACCTTCAGCCGGCCCCAGTTGACCCCGGCTCCCGCCAGGATGCGGACGGCGTCGTCCCGGCGGCCGTCGGCGTGGCGGTAGGTCCCGCCCAGGTCCTCGCTCTTGGCCAGGGACGACAGGTCGGCCCCGCGGATGCGGAGGCGCGGGGCGGCCACGGCCGTGCCGAACGCGGCCGTGGCCAGGGCGGGGGCGGTGAGAGCGGCTGCTCCCAGCCGCAGGAGGGAACGTCTGCGCATGGGCGGCCCTTTCTTCCGACGTTCTTCCGGATCTTCCGGGTCTTTCCGGGTTTTTCCGGTGGTCCTCGGGGCGGTTCAGGCGTCCAGGCGCACCACGCGCACCCCGCCCGCGGGCACCGCGAGGTGTCCGGCCACCCGCTCGCCGCCGAGGAGCTCCGTGCCGGCGCTCTCCAGCGGCACCTTGGCGTCGACGCCGGTGTGGTTGAGCGCGAAGAGGTAGGTGCCCCCCTCGCCCGAGCGGCGCACCACCTCCACGTCGCGCGGGAGTCCGTCGCGCGGCGCCAGGCCCGCGTCGGCGCAGGCCGCGGCCAGGACGGCGTCGAGCCCGTCGGGGCCGAGCCGCGTCGAGACGTACCAGGCGGTGCCCTCGCCCAGCCGGTGACGGGTGACGGCCGGGCCGCCGGCGGCGGGGCCGTCGGCGTAGGTCCACACCGTCTCGGCGCCGCGCGTCACCACGGTCTCGGCCCACACGTCGCCCTCCAGCGACGGGCCGCCGGCGGCCTCGACGGTCACCCTCCGGCCGGCCCGCAGCGGCTGGAACTCCTCCACCGTCAGCCCCAGGACGTCCCGCAGCGCGCCGGGGTGCGGGCCGGGGTGGACGGCGTCGTGCTCGTCGACGATGCCGGAGAAGTAGGAGACGACCAGGGTGCCGCCGCCCTCCACGTAGGCGCGCAGGTTCTCCCCGGCGGCCTTCGTGGTCAGGTAGAGGGCGGGCACCACCAGCAGCGGGTACTCCGCCAGGCGCGACGGATCGGTCTCGGGGTGGACGAAGTCCGCGGTCAGGTGGCGGTCGAAGAGCGCGGCGTACCAGGCCTCGGCGCGTTCGCGGGTGTCGAGGTCCTCGCTCGGCCGCCACTCCAGCCGCTGCGCCCACCACGACTGCCAGTCCCACGCCACCGCGACGTCCGCGACGGTGCGGGTGCCGCGGATCTCCTCCAACGCGCCGACGTGGGAGCCGAGTTCGACCACCTCGCGCCAGATGCGGCTGTCGGTGCCGGCGTGGGGGACCATCGCCGAGTGGAACTTCTCCGCGCCGAAGCGGGAGGCGCGCCACTGGAAGAACATCGCGCCCTCGGAGCCCCGGGCGATGTGCGCCAGGGAGTTGCGGGCCATCTCGCCGGGACGCTTGGCGATGCCGCGCGGCTGCCAGTTGACGCCGCTGGTGGAGTGCTCCAGCAGCAGCCACGGCGCACCGCCCGCGACCGAGCGGGTCAGGTCCGCGGCCATCGAGAGGTTGACGTGGTTGCGGTCCTCCTCGGCCACCAGGTAGTGGTCGTTGGTGACGATGTCGACCTCGCGGGCCCAGGCCCAGTAGTCGATGGTGTCGCACTGGGTGGGCGAGACCATGAAGTTGGTGGTGACGGGGACGCCCGGCGACAGCTCGTGGAGGATGTCGCGCTCGCGGCGGAAGTTCGCCAGGGCGCTGTCGCCCGCGAAGCGCCGGTAGTCCAGGCGCTGGGCGGGGTTGCAGACGGTGGGGGTGAGCCGGGGCGGCCGGATCTCCTCCCAGTCGTGGTAGGTCTGGCCCCAGAAGGACGTTCCCCAGGCGGCGTTGAGGGCGTCCAGGGTGGTGTAGCGCTCCCGCAGCCAGTCCCGGAAGGCGGCGGCGGAGGTCTCGCAGTAGCACTCCAGGACGGGGACGCCGTACTCGTTGTGGACGTGCCACATCGCCACCGCCGGGTGCCGGCCGTAGCGTTCGCCCAGCGCGCGGGTGATCCGGGCCGCCGCCTCCTGGTAGGCGGGCGAGTTGTGGCAGATCGCGCCGCGTGAGCCGAACTCCCAGCGCACGCCCTCCCGGCTGACGGGCAGCGCCTCGGGGTGGGCGCGGTAGAACCACGCCGGCGGCACCACGGTGGGGGTGGCCAGGTCGACGCGGATGCCGTTCTCGTGGAGCAGCTCGACGATCCGGTCCAGCCGGTCGAAGTCGTACACGCCCCGGCGGGGTTCGACCATCGCCCAGGAGAAGATCCCGACGCTGACCATCGTCACCCCGGCCTCGCGCATCAGCGCGACGTCCTCGTGCCAGACCTCCTCGGGCCACTGCTCGGGGTTGTAGTCGCCGCCGTAGGCGAGGCGCACCATGCGTACTCCTGACTCGATACTGGGAACGTTCACAGCCTCACACCGGCTGCCTCCCCTTAGAGAACAGCAACACCACGACCATTGACAAGGGTCGGTTCTGTTTCTCTACTGTGCACGTTCACAGACTTTGCCAGGGAGGCATCATGAACAACCGCACCGCCGCGCTGTGCGCCGCGACCGTCCTGGCGGCCGCGGCCCTCACCGGCTGCGGCTCCTCGGAGGACTCCGGCGCGTCCGGCCCGGTCGAACTGACCTACTGGGCCTGGGCGCCGGGCATGGACAAGGTCGTCGCGCTCTGGAACGAGGAGCATCCGGAGGCCAGGGTCACGGTCAAGAAGCAGGCCGGCGGGGACGATCTGGTGACCAAGACCATCACCGCGGCCAGGGCCGGCGAGGCACCCGACCTGGTGCAGGCGGAGTACCAGGCGCTGCCCACCCTGGTCGGCAACGACGTCCTCGCCGACATATCCGGCGAAGTGGGCGACGCGGAGAAGGAGTTCGCCCCCGGCGTCTGGCAGCAGGTCACCCTCGGCACCGACGCCGTCTACGCCCTGCCCCAGGACTCGGGCCCGATGATGTTCTTCTACCGGCAGGACCTCTTCGAGGAGTACGGTCTGTCCGTCCCCACCACCTGGGAGGAGTTCGCCGAGATCGCCCGCGCGGTGAAGAAGAAGGCCCCGGAGAAGGACCTCACCACCTTCTCCAGCAACGACGCGGGCCTCTTCGCCGGGCTCGCCCAGCAGGCCGGCGCGCGGTGGTGGACCACCGAGGGCCAGAAGTGGAAGGTCGCCATCGACGACGACGCCACCCGGAAGGTCGCCGAGTTCTGGGGCGGACTGGTGGCGGAAGGGGTCGTCGACAACCAGCCGATGTACACCCCGGCCTGGAACAAGGCCCTCAACACCGGCAAGCAGATCGCCTGGATCAGCGCCGTGTGGGCCCCGGGCACCCTGACCACCGCCGCCCCCGACACCCGGGGCAAGTGGGCGATGGCGCCGCTCCCCCAGTGGGAGAAGGGCGCGAACGTCACCGGCAGTTGGGGCGGCTCCACCACGGCGGTCACCAACGACTCCGAGCACAAGGCGGTCGCGGCCGAGTTCGCCACCTGGCTCAACACCGACCCCGAGGCGCTGGCCGCCCTGGTGCGGGAGGGCGGCATCCACCCCGCCGCGAAGGCCGCCCAGACCGGTGACGCGCTGAAGGAGGCGCCGGAGTTCTTCTCCGGCCAGACCGACTTCTACCAGCGGGCCGCGGAGATCGCCGAGGGCACCGCGCCCGCCGCGTGGGGCCCCAACGTCAACGTCGCCTACAGCGCCTTCAAGGACGCCTTCGGCAAGGCCGCCAGGAACCGGTCGGACTTCGGCGCGGCGCTGGAGACCGTGCACGAGAGGACCGTCGCGGACCTGGAGAAGCAGGGCTTCGAGGTCGCCAAGTGACGCGTTCGACCTCCGCGAAGTCCGCGCCGCGGGCGCCTCGCGCGGCGGGGAAGGGGCACGGCGAGCGGCGCGCGCCGTACCTCTTCCTGCTGCCCGCCGTCGCCCTGTTCGTCCTCTTCTTCGCGCTCCCCGTCGGCTACGCCCTGTACCTCAGCCTGCGCACGGTCGAGGTCCAGGGGCTCGGCCTGGGCAGCGGGGCCCGCCGGGAGGTGTGGGCCGGCCTGTCCAACTACGCCGACGCCCTCGCCGACCCCGAACTGGCCGCCGGGGCGCTGCGGGTGCTGGGGTACGGCCTGATCGTCGTCCCGGTCATGCTCGGCCTGGCCCTGCTCTTCGCCCTGCTGCTGGACGCCGACCGGGTCCGGGGACGCTCCTTCGCCCGGCTCGGGATCTTCCTCCCCTACGCCGTCCCCGGGGTGATCGCCGCGCTGCTGTGGGGCTTCCTCTACCTGCCGGACGTCAGCCCGTTCCACTTCGCGCTCGGCGAGTTGGGACTGCCGCGGCCGGACCTGCTCGACGGCGGCCCGCTGTACGGCGCGCTCGCCAACATCGCCGTCTGGGGCGGCACGGGCTTCAACATGATCGTCATCTACACGTCGCTGCGCGCGATCCCCGCGGAGGTCCACGAGGCCGCCCGGCTGGACGGCTGCTCACAGGTGCAGATCGCGCTGCGCGTCAAGATCCCGATGGTGGTGCCGTCGCTGGTGCTCACCTTCTTCTTCTCGGTCATCGCCACGCTCCAGGTGTTCAGCGAACCCACCACGCTCAAACCGCTCACCAACACCATCTCCACCACCTGGAGTCCGCTGATGAAGGTCCACCGGGACGCCTTCGCCGAGGGCGACGTCCACACGGCCGCCGCCACCGCGGTGGTCCTCGCCGTGGTGACGCTCGTGCTCTCCTTCGGCTTCCTGAAGGCCGTCGGCTCCCGCGCCCGGCAGGGGGAGTCCCGATGACCCCCACCGCTCCCGCCCTCTCCCCCGCCCCGGCCCCCACCGCCCCGCGCGCCCCGCGTCGGACCGCGGTGCCGGCCACCGTCGCGCTGGCCCTGGGCGCCCTGTACTGCCTGCTGCCGGTCGCCTGGGTGCTGATCGCGGCCACCAAGTCCGGCCGCGAGCTGTTCTCCACCTTCACCTTCCTGCCCGGCACCGGACTGGTGGAGAACCTCACGGAACTGTCGGCCTACCGCGAGGGCGTCTACTGGCGGTGGATGGCCAACTCCGCCCTCTACGCCGGGGTGGGCGCCGTGCTGTCCACCGCGGTCTCCGCGCTCGCCGGATACGCCCTGGCCGTCTACCGCTTCCGCGGCCGGGAGACGGTCTTCGACGTCCTGCTCACCGGGGTCCTGATGCCCCCGGTCGTCCTGGCCGTGCCGCAGTACCTGCTGCTGGCCGAGGCCGGGCTGGCCGACACCCACCTCTCGGTGCTGCTGCCGTCGATCCTCTCCCCCTACGGCGTCTACCTGGCCCGCGTCTACGCGTCCGCCGCCGTGCCGCGGGACGTGGTCGAGGCCGGGCGGATGGACGGCGCCGGCGAGTGGCGGATCTTCGGCTCCCTGGCGCTGCCCATGATGCTGCCGGGGCTGGTGACGGTGTTCCTCTTCCAGTTCGTCGCGATCTGGAACAACTTCCTGCTGCCGTACATCATGCTCGGCGACGACGAGAAGTTCCCGGTCACGCTGGGCCTGTTCACCCTGCTCCAGCAGGGCTCCAACACCCCCGCCCTCTACACCCTGGTGATCACGGGCGCGCTGCTGGCCGTCGCGCCGTTGATCGTGCTGTTCCTGGTGATCCAGCGGTTCTGGAGTCTGGACCTGCTGTCGGGAGCCGTAAAGTCCTGACCGGCGGATCCCGGGTACGGGAGACGCGGAGGACGTGGAAGAGAGCGGAGAGGGACACCGCATGAGCAGTACCGAGCGGCGACGCCCGCCGACGATCCACGACGTGGCGCGGGTGGCCGGGGTCTCGCGGGGCACGGTCTCGCGGGTCCTCAACGGGGGGCACAACGTCAGCCCCGGCGCCGCCGAGGCGGTCAGGGCGGCCATCCGCAAGACCGGCTACGTGGTCAACCGGCACGCCCGTAGCCTCATCACGGGCCGCTCGGACTCGGTGGCCTTCCTGCTCACCGAACCCCAGGAGAAACTCTTCGAGGACCCCAACTTCAACGTGCTGCTGCGCGGCTGCACCCAGGCGCTCGCCGCGCACGACGTCCCGCTGCTGCTGATGATCGCCGGCACGCCCGCCGAGCGGCGCCGCGTCACGCGCTACGTCACCGCCGGCCACGTCGACGGCGTCCTGCTGGTCTCCAGCCACACCGGGGACCCGGTCGCCGAGCAGCTCGTCGAGGCCGGGATACCGGTCGTCGCCTGCGGCAAGCCGATCGGCCGGAAGGGGCGCACCGCCCGGCTGGCGCACGTGGCCGCCGACGACCGGGACGGCGCCCGGGAGATGGTGCGGCACCTGGTCTCCCTCGGTCGGCGCCGCATCGCCACGGTCGCCGGCCCGATGGACACCCCCGGCGGTGTGGACCGCCTGGCGGGCTGGCGCGAGGTGCTCGTCGAGGCCGGGCTCCCCGCCGGCGAGGAGTTGGTCGCCCACGGCGACTACAGCCGCGACGGCGGGGAGCGGGCCACGGCGGAGCTGCTGGAGCGGGTGCCGGACCTGGACGCGCTGTTCGTCGCCTCCGACCTGATGGCGCGCGGCGCGCTGGCCGCGCTGGAGCGGGCCGGGCGCCGGGTGCCGCGGGACGTGGCGGTCGGGGGGTTCGACGACTCCCCCGCCGCCGTCTCCGGCCTTCCGGAGCTGACCACCATCCGCCAGCCGTGGGACCGGATCAGCTCCGAGATGGTGCGGGTGCTGATGGGCCTGATCGGCGGCGAGGAGCCCTCGGCGGTCATCCTGCCGACCGAGCTGGTGCGCCGGGAGTCGGCCTAGCCGGCGGTACCGCGGGACCGGCCGCGGCGCGCCCCGGACCGTCACGCCCCGGCCAGCACCGCCAGCAGCCGGTCCACGTCCTCGACCGTGTTGTACAGGTGGAACGCGGCGCGCAGGTTCCCCGCCCGCACCGAGACCTCCACGCCGGCCTCCTTCAGGGCGGTCGCGGCGTCGCCCAGGCCGGGCACGGCGACGATCGCCGAGTCGCCGGGCACGGGCCTGTGGCCCAGTTCGGCGACGCCGGTGCGGAACCGGGCGGCCAGCGCGCGGTCGTGGGCGCCGATCGTCTCCGGGCCGACCTCCTCGATCAGGGCCAGGGAGCGTTCCGCGCCGAGATAGGGCAGGAACGCCGGGGCGGTGTCGAACCGGCGGGCGGAGCGGGCGAGTTCCCCCACCACTCCGTAGCAGCTCTCCCAGGGACTCTCCCCCGCGATCCAGCCGGCCTGGAGCGGCGCCAGGCCGCCGCCGTCCTCGGGCACGGTGAGGAAGCAGACGCCGCGCGGGGCCACCAGCCACTTGTAGGCGCCGCACACCGTGTAGTCGAAGGCCCCGTGGTCCAGCGGCAGCCAGCCGGTGGCCTGGGTGGTGTCGACGAGGGTGCGGGCGCCGTGCTCCCGTGCCGCCGCGGCGACCGCGGCCAGGTCGGCGGTGCGGCCGTCCGCCGACTGCACGGCGCTGACCGCGACCAGCGCGGTGCCGGGGCGGACGGCGTCCGGCAGCTCCTCCAGGGGGGCGGTGCGCAGCTTGAGGTCGGGGCGCACCGCGAAGGGGTTGACCAGGGAGCTGAAGTCGCCGTCGGCGACCAGCACCTCGGCGCCGGACGGCAGCGAGCCGGCGACCAGCGCGACCTGCTGGGCGACGGCCGACCCGAGCGCCACGCGGCCGGGAGCCACCCGGGCGAGCCGGGCGAAGCGGGCCCGTGCCTCCTCGACCACGGCGAACCAGCGCGTCATGTCGATCCGCCCGTCGACCGTCTCGTCGACCGCCTCCCGCAGGGCGTCGGCGGTGCGGGCGGGCAGCAGGCCGTGCGAGGCGGTGTCGAGGTAGGTGGTCTTCGGCGCGAACTCGGCGCCCGACAGGGAGTTCTCCATGAACGCCACTGTCCCGCCCCGGTTCCCTCCTGTCCATCCCGAATTGCCGTGGTCGCAGGCCGGGCGGGGCTCGTGCCCGCCGCCCGCGCCCGTCCGCCGGCCGCCCGTGGGGGCGGTCGGCGGACGGGCGTCCGCCGGGCGGCTCAGCCCTCGCGGCGGCCGTCGACGCGGCGCGGCAGGCCGAGCGGGTTCTCCTCCCGCAGCTCCGGCGGCAGCAGCGCCTGGGGGGTGTCCTGGTAGGCGACCGGGCGCAGCCAGCGCTCGATGGCCGTGGCGCCGACCGAGGTGGAGGTGGAGGTGGTGGCCGGGTAGGGCCCGCCGTGGTGCTGGGCGGGGGCGACCGCGACGCCGGTGGGCCAGCCGTTGACCAGGACGCGTCCGGCCAGCGGGGTCACTTCCGCCAGCAGCCGGGCGGCGGTGCCGTCCTCCCGCTCGGCCTCCTCCCCGCCGAGGTGGAGGGTGGCGGTGAGGTTGCCGGGCAGCCGTGCGAGCACGGCGCTGACCTCGTCGGTGTCGCGGTAGCGGGCGACGACGGTGACGGGGCCGAAGCACTCCTCCAGCAGCAGCTCGTGCGGTCCTTCGGAGGCGAGCCGGGCGGCCTCGACGGTGAGGAAGCCGGCGCCCACCGCCTGCCCCTCGCCCTCGGCCGCGACGACCGGGGCCGTCACGCCCTCCAGCGCGGCGCGGGCCTCGACCCCGGCGAGGAACGCCTCGCGCATCCGGCCGTCCAGCAGCGGTCCGGAGGCGGCCTCGCCGAGGGAGACGGTCAGCGCCTTCAGCAGACGGTCGCCGGCCGCGCCCTCGGGGACGAGGACCAGTCCGGGCTTGGTGCAGAACTGTCCGCGGCCCAGGGTCATCGACCCGGCCAGGCCGTCGCCGATCTGCTCGGCGCGCTCCTCGGCCGCCGCCTCGGTGACGACCACCGGGTTGAGGCTGCCCAGTTCGCCGTGGAAGGGGATCGGGTCGGGGCGGGCGGCGGCGGCGTCGAACAGGGCGCGTCCGCCGCGGATGGAGCCGGTGAACCCGGCCGCCGCGACCAGCGGGTGCTTCACCAGTTCCACGCCCGCGTCGAAGCCGTGCACCACGGCGACCACGTCCTCGGGCAGCCCCGCGCGGACGGCGGCGCGGCGGAGCACGGCGGCGCACAGCTCGGAGGTGGCCGGGTGGTCCGGGTGCGCCTTGACGACGACCGGGCAGCCCGCGGCGAGCGCGCTGGCGGTGTCGCCGCCGGGCACGGAGAAGGCGAGGGGGAAGTTGGAGGCGGCGTAGACGGCCACCACGCCCAGCGGGATCTTGTAGCGGCGCAGGTCGGGCCGGGGCGGGGTCAGCGAGGGGTCGGCGTGGTCGATGACGACGTCCAGGTAGCCGCCGTCGGCGACCTCGTCGGCGAAGGCGCGCAACTGGTAGGCGGTACGGGCCAGTTCGCCGTTCAGCCGCACCTCGCCCAGGGCCGTTTCGGCGTCCGCCGTGGCCACGACCTCCTCGTGGGCGGCCTCCAGCTCCTCGGCGGCCGCGCGCAGCAGGGCGATGCGCGCGGCGCGGTCGGCCAGCGCGCCGCGGACGGCGTGGGCGGCGCGCACGGCCGCGTCGACGTCGGCGGCCGTGGCCTCGACGGCGACCCGCTCGCGCTGCTTCCCGGTCCTGGGGTCGACACTCCACACTGGTACTGCCACCGCTGAACTCCTCCTGCCGGTCGGCTGCTGACGGGTCGGTCGATCGCCGACCGTTCTGTCGGCGGGACACCGCGTCCGATATCCCGGACATCCGGGGCTGTCCCCTGGAGACCTTGTTCGATATGCTGAACAGCGTCCCGAAGTGTGAATAACTCTTCGGGACTCTAGGGCCGGTCGAGCGAAAGGGTCAAGGTCGATGCCGTCAGCGCGCGGGGGCGCCCCCGGACGGAACCCGGAGGCGGGCGGGCAGGTCAAGTCGGCTGTGCGCACGGTGGAACTGCTGGAGTTCTTCGCCGGACAGCCCGGCATGCATTCCCTGGCGGCCGTCCAGGAGGCCGTCGGCTACCCCAAGTCCAGCCTCTACATGCTGCTGCGCACGCTGGTGGACCTGGGCTGGGTCGAGACGGACGCCACCGGCACCCGCTACGGCATCGGCGTGCGCGCCCTGCTGGTCGGCACCTCCTACATCGACGGCGACGAGGTCGTGGCCGCCGCCCGGCCCACCCTGGACCGGCTCTCCGACGACACCACCGAGACCATCCACCTCGCCCGGCTGGACGGCACCAACGTCGTCTACCTGGCCACCCGTCAGTCGCAGCACTACCTGCGCCCCTTCACCCGGGTGGGACGGCGCCTGCCCGCGCACTCCACCTCGCTGGGCAAGGCGCTGCTGGCCACGTACGACGACGACCGGATCCGCGCGATGCTCCCGGAGACCCTGACGGCGCTGACCGAGAACACCATCACCGACCGCGAGAAGCTCATCGAGGAGCTGCACCAGGTCCGCGAACAGGGTTACGCCGTGGACCGCGAGGAGAACACCCTGGGCCTGCGCTGCTTCGGCGTCGCCATCCCCTACCGCACCCCCGCGCGGGACGCCATCAGCTGCTCGGTGCCGGTGGCGCGGCTGACCCCCGCCCACGAGCAGACCATCAAGGAGGCCCTGTTCCACGCGCGGGACCGGCTGACGCTGGCCACCCGGAGGCTCTGACCTCCCGGACCGACGGCGGCGGAAGGGGCGGCGGGGACGGGCACGGCGCGTCCGGCCCGGCCTCGCCCCGTGGTCGTAGGCGCGTCTCCCCCGCGCGGGGGAGACGATTCGCCGGCGGGTGGGATCCCGGAGGGGGCGCGCGACGGGACCGTGGAGACATGACCTCCACACACACCGCCAAGACCGCGCCCGCCACCCCGGACACCCCCCGCGCCGGCGCCCCGCGCCGGGTGTTGCGCGCCGTCGCCATCGCCGCCTGCCTGCCGTACCTGGCGCTCAAGACCGCCTGGCTCTCCGGCGTCCACGTCGGCATCCCCGAGGGCAGCGAGATGCTCGACCCCGAGCACGCCTCATCCCTGGCGTTCGCCAACCTCCTCACCCTGGCGATGGACGCCGCGGTCGTCGTCCTCGCCCTCGCCCTGACCCTCCCGTGGGGCAGACGGCTGCCCGCCTGGCTGATGGCGCTGCCCCTGTGGGCCGCCACCGGGCTGCTCGCGCCGATCGCCCTGGTCGTCCCCCTCCACACGCTGCTCCAGGCGGTCACCGGGAACGGCCGGGGCGTCGCCGCCGAGGAGGCCGAGGCGTCCCTGGACGGCTGGGTCTTCACGATGGTCTACACGGGCTTCGGCGTCCAGGCGCTCGCCCTGGGCGCGCTGGCCGTGCTGTACGTGCGCGACCGCTGGGGGCACCTGCTGCGCGGCCGGCTCTCCGACCTGCCGGCCGCCTCCCCCACCGCTCCCGCACGGCGAACGACGGCCGTGGCCGCCGCCCTGACGGCGCTGCTGCCGCTGACCGCGCACCTGCTGTGGTCGACCGGGGCGACGGTCGGGCTCTCCGCGTACCAGGCCGAGCGGAACGACGGCGTCTTCCCCCTGCTGGCGGGTCTGGACGCGCTGGCCGCCGGCGCCGCCGCGGTCGGCGTGCTGCTGCTCGCCTTCCCCGCGGGACGGGCGGGGGCGATACGGCTGCGCACGGCGATCGCCCTGGCCTGGACCGGGAGCGCGGTACTGGCCACCCGGAGCGGCTGGACGCTGCTGACGGGGGTGTTCAACCAGGGAACGGTGGACCCCTCGCAGGAGCCCACCGCGTCGATGACCCTCGTCTACTCTGTGGAGATGCTCGTCGGCATCCTCGTCCTCGCCCTGGGCGCCCACCTGTTCGCCGAGCGGTCGGCCGAGCGGGTCTCCGAACGGTGAGCCGGACGGACCGGGAGGCCGTGCGGCGGCTGCGGCTGCGCTGGGTCCATCTGCTGCTGGGCGGCGCGCTGCTGATGCCGTACTTCCTGGCGGCGACGGTCGTGTTGAGCGTGGCCGTGCCCGACGCCGACCCCTTCCGCCACCTCGGTTGGCAGTTCGCGGCCTACGGGCTGTCCCTGCCGGCCGTCGCCGTCACCGCCCTCTTCCCCCTGGCGAGGACGTTGGAGGGCGCCGCCGCCCGGGCGCTGTGCCGGGTGCCCGGCGAGCAACCGGTCTCCGCGCCGGCCGACTCGTGGGCGGCCCGGCGGCGCACGGCGGTCTGGTCCACCCTCCACGTCGGCCTGGGCGCGCTGGTCGGCGGGGCGACGCTGGCCGTCCCGCCCGCGGCGGCGGTGCTGGTGGCGCTGCCGTTCTCCGAGCGGCTGCGGGAGGCGGGCCGGCCCCGGTACGCGCTCGGGACCCCGCTGTGGACGGCTCCGATCGCCGGGGTCGTCCTGCTCGCCGCGCTGGTGGCGGCGGCCTGGGCGGCCGGCGCCCTGCTGGCCCGCTGCGCCCCGGTCCTGCTGGGCCCCACCCCGGCCGACCGGCTGGCCGCCGCCGAGGCCCGGGCCGCCGCCCTGGCCGCCCGCAACCGGCTCGCCCGCGAACTCCACGACTCCGTCGGCCACGCGCTGAGCGCCGTGGCCCTCCAGGCGGGCGCGGCCCGTACCGTGCTCGACTCCGATCCGGCCTTCGTCCGCCGGGCGCTGGCCGCGATCGAGGAGACCGCCCGGCGCACCACCGGCGACCTCGACGCCGTCCTGGGGATGCTGCGCGACGGCGAGGAGCCCTCCCGCGCGCCCGCCGGACCGACCCTGGCGGAGTTGGACGACCTGCTGGAGCGCACCCGCGCGGGCGGCGTCCCGGTCGCCCTCACCACCTCCGGGACGCGGCGGGAACTCCTCGACGCCCTGCCCGAGACGGTCTCCCGCGAGGCGTACCGCATCGTCCAGGAGGGCCTGGCCAACGCGCTGCGGCACGCGGGCCGGGTGCCCGTCGCCGTGTCCCTCGGGCCCGACGACGGCTCCCACGACGGCTCCCCCGACGGAGAGTTGGTGATCACCGTGGAGAACCCGGTGCGCGCCGGGAGCGGCCCGCGCCGCCCCCGGCCCGGCGGCGGCGCGGGACTGCGCGGAGTGGCGGAACGGGCCGCGGCGCTGGGCGGCTCGGCCGAGGCCGGCGTGCGCGACGGCCACTGGCGGCTGGCCGTCCGCCTCCCCCTGCGAGGCCACCGGTGAACGGGGCGGAGGGCGGGGCGGGCCGACCGCTGCGGATCGTCCTGGCCGACGACGAACTCCTGGTGCGCACCGCGCTGCGGGCCATCCTCGGCGCCCAGGCCGACATGGAGGTCGTCGGCGAGGCGGCGACGGGCGCCGAGGCGGTCTCGGTCGTGCGCGCCCGGCGCCCGGACGTCGTCCTGATGGACGTGCGGATGCCCGAGGTGGACGGCATCCGCGCCACCGAACTGCTGCTGGAGGCGATGGAGGACGAGGCCCCGCGGATCGTCGTGGTGACGACCTTCGAGAACGACTCCCACGTCTGGGACGCGCTGCGGGCGGGCGCCGCGGGCTTCCTCCTCAAACGGTCCGCCGCCGAGGAACTGGTGGCGGCCGTACGGCTGGTGGCCCGCGGCGACAGCCTCCTCTTCCCCGCCGCCGTGCGGTCCCTGGCCGCCCGCCGCGCCCCGACCCACGACGGGCGGGGACCGGGGGCGCGGCTGACCGGGCGGGAGGCGGAGGTGCTGCGCCTGATGGCGCGCGGCCTGTCGAACGCCGAGATCGCCGCCCGGATGGCGGTGGGGGCGGCCACGGTCAAGAGCCACGTGGCCGCCGTCCTCGCCAAGCTCGGCGCCCGCGACCGCACCCAGGCGGTCGTCGCCGCCTACGAGAGCGGCTTCGTCACGCCCGGCCCCGACTGAGCCCCCGAACGGGCCGACGCCGACTGAGCCCCCGGACGGGCCGACGGCAGCGGCGGCACCTCGCAGCGGTCCGAGAACCCCTGCCCGACCAGACCGAAGGCGCTGTTGATCCGCGACCGCAGGTTCTCCACGGCGACCATCGCGGTCAGCTCCACGAACGCCTCCTCGCCCAGCCGTCCGATCAGCTCCCGCGCCATCCCGTCGGTGACCTCCGGCTCGGTGGCGGTCATCGCCTCGGCGTACTCCATGACCTTCGCCTCCAGGTCGGTGAAGAGGTCGCGGTGCTCGCGCCAGACGGGCACGTGCCGGACCTTCTCCATCGGCAGCCCGAGCTCCTGGGCCTCCCAGTGGCCGAAGTCCAGGCACCACGAGCAGCCGATGCGGGCCGCGGACGCCATCACGGCGAGGTGCTTCAGGGCGGGGTCGAGCGCGTTCCACCCGGCGACGCTCCGCTCGAAACGGACGTAGCCGGTCAGCACCTTGCGGTGGTGGCCGAGGGCCTTCCCCGGGTCGAGGACCCTGCCGTACCTGCGGCGCGAGTACCACTCGCCGACGCGCAGGACGAGACCGCGGGGCGGATCGAGGGAGATGCGGGCCATGGTGTGCCTCCTGGGGGTGGTGGTCTTCCCTTCTCACCCCTGGGACGGATCGCGACCGGCGTTCCGTGACATCCCGCGGCTCCACGCCCCCGACCCGCGGGCCCACGGGCCCGCGGAACGCCGCTCAGCTCACGCCCAGGAACCGCTCGATCGGGTCGATGGCGAAGTAGACGACGAACAGCCCGGCCACCACCCACAGCAGCCAGGGCACCTCGCGCGCCTTGCCGGCGACGGCCTTGAGCACCGCGTACGCGATGAAGCCCGCGCCGATGCCGTTGGTGATGGAGTACGTGAAGGGCATCACGGCGATGGTGAGGAAGGCCGGGACGGCGATCTCCAGGTGCGTCCAGTCGATGTTCCGCACCTGGGCCATCAGCAGGAAGCCGACCGCGATCAGGGCGGGGGCGGCGGCCTGGGCGGGGACGATCGTGGCCAGCGGGGTGAGGAAGAGGGCCAGGGCGAACAGGACGCCGGTGACCACGTTGGCCAGTCCGGTGCGGGCGCCCTCGCCCACCCCGGCGGCGGACTCGACGTAACTGGTGTTGGACGAGGCCGAGGCCGCGCCGCCCGCGACCGCGGCGAGCCCGTCGACGAACAGCAGCCTCCCCAGGTGCGGCACCCGGCCCTTCTCGTCCAGCAGCCCGGCCTCGCTGCTGACACCGACCGCCGTGCCCATGGTGTCGAAGAAGTCGGTCAGGAAGAGCGTGAAGACCAGCAGCACCACCGTCAGGGTGCCGACCTGCTCGACCGCCCCGAGCAGGCTGAACTCCCCGACCAGCCCGAAGTCGGGGAACGCGACCACGTCGTCGGGGATGGCGGGCACGGTCAGCCCCCACCGCTCCGGGGGGAGGTCGGCGATCTCGTTGACGACGACGGCGACCACCGTCATCGCCACGATGCTGACCAGGATGGCGCCGTTCACCCCGCGGACCAGCAGCGCGGTGGTGAGCAGCACGCCCAGGCAGAAGACGAGCACGGGCCAGCCCGACAGGGTGCCGTCGTCGCCGAGCTGGACGGGAACCGAGCCGGTCTCGCCGGGGACGCGGGTGGCGAAGCCCGCGTCGATGAAGCCGACGAAGGCGATGAACAGGCCGATGCCGACGCTGATGGCCTGCTTCATCTGCTGCGGGACGGCGTGCATGATCGCCTCCCGCACGCCGGTGGCGACCAGGAGGCAGACCACGATGCCGGAGAGGACCACCAGGCCCATCGCGTCGGGCCAGCTCATGGTGGGCGCGATCTGGTAGGCCACCAGGGCGTTGATGCCGAGGCCGGCGGCGAGCGCCAACGGCATGTTGGCGGTCAGCCCCATCAGCACGGTCATCACGGCGGCCACCAGCGCGGTGACGGTGACGAGCTGGGCGGCGGAGAGCTGGTGGCCGAACTTGTCCTCGGCGCTGCCCAGGATGATCGGGTTCAACACCAGGATGTAGGCCATGGCGAAGAACGTGGTGATGCCGCCGCGCACCTCCCGGCCGACGGTGGAACCTCGTTCGCTGATCTTGAAGAACCGGTCGAGGACCGGGGGGACGGGCGGTGCGGACATGGCGCTCCTCGATGGTGCGGACGGTGCTGCGGAGGGGCGATGGTGCCCATCCGGCGGTTCCCTCGGGTCGAACCCTTGTAACGGATCGCGTGGCGCGGGAAGGGTTTCCCCGCCGCACCGGGGAGTCGCGGACGCGCGGGAGGAGGCGGGCGGGGGACGCACCGGAACGCCGCGCCCGCCCGGCGCGGGGCCGGGCGGGCGCGGGTCCTCTCGGCGCCCCCGCTGTCCCTCAGCGGACGGCGGGACGCCAGCCGTCGAGGTAGACGGCCGGGGTGTGGTCGGCGGCCTCGGCCGCGGTGAGCCGCGGCCGGTTCGCGGGATCGGTGACGGCCGCGCCGGGCCCGCGGTTGGCGTACTCCCGGAAGAAGAAGCCCTGCCAGGGGTACTGCTCGCGCATGTTCGCGTACGGCGCCTCGGCGTCGATGCCCGCGCCGAGCACGCTGTCGCGGACCACCAGGCGCGGGTGGGCGGTCGGGTCGCTGCCGGGCACCCACGGCCGGGCCAGCTTGTACGCGCCCGCCGGAGCGGTGGTGGTGAACCGGCAGCGGTGGGCGAGGTACCCGCGCCGGGTACCGGCCGCCGTCGACGGGGCGAAGACGAACCCGTACGGGCGGAAGTCCACCTCCCGGTCCAGGGTGCGCAGTTCACAGCCGTGGAACACGGCGGTGGCCCGACCGAAGACGAAGTCCACGTCGCCCTCCACGTGGCAGCGGTGGAAGTACTGCCGGGCGGTGAGCCCCACGTCGCGGGTGTCGGCGTAGAGGGTGTCCTGGTGGCCGAGGAAGCGACAGCGGTCGAACAGCGAGCGGTCGCCCATCACCTTGATCGCCACCGCCTGGGTGCCGTTGGTGATCTCCGGGTGGTCGGCGCGGAGCCAGTCGTTGGCGAAGGTGATCCGCCGGGCGGTGAACCCGTCGGGCCGGGCGGTGACCGTGGCGCTGCCGGAGGTGCCGTGGGTGCCGGAGCCGTCCGGCTTCGGGGTGCCCGCGGCGTTGTCGTAGACGATCACGGTGTCGCGCGGGTCGCCCGTGCCGCCCAGCAGGGTCAGTCCGGTCTTGGTCTCCGGGATGTGCACCGTCTCGCGGTGGACGCCGGGGGCCAGGACGACGGTCCAGGGCACCTCGGGGTGGTCGGGGGTGGCGTCGACGGCGGCCTGCACGGTGGTGAAGTCGCCGCCGCCGTCCCTCGCGACGGTCAGCCGGGGGCCTTCCCCGCGACCGGCGGGCCGCGCGTGGGCCCGTCCGGCCAGGGCCAGGGAGAGGGCGGCGCCGGTCCCGGCGAGGAGGGCGCCGCGGCGGGTGGTGCTCACTTCCGCCCCTTTCCGTCCCCGACGCTCGATTCGCCGGCCCCGGCGTGCCGGTCCACCAGGTGCGGGACGGCCAGGGGGTGGTGGACGCGGGGGCGCAGGGTGGGCGTCCAGCCCGCGTCGTCGCCCAGGTCGCTGTCGGGGTTGGCGGCGTTGTGGGCGGCCAGCAGGTCCACGTACCGGCCGTTGACCCGGTTGCCGTTCTCCGTCATGGAGGTGCCGGGGGTCCACTGGCGGATGGTGTCCGCCGGGGCGATGCCCTTGTGGAGGGTGAAGGCGTTGTACTCGGCGACGAGCGCGGCCTCCTTGCCGATGCCCCAGGTGTAGCCGTACGCGGCGTCGGCGTTCTGCTTGACGTGGTTGTTGTAGAAGTCCACCTTGCCGAAGCGCACGCGCGGGGCGCGCTCGTTGACGTCCTCGAAGAGGTTGTGGTGGAAGGTGGTGCGCAGCTTGCCGCGGTCGTCGGCGGTCGCGCCGTCGCTGTTGCCGATCAGGATGGTCTTGTCGTGCTCGGTGAAGACGTTCCAGCTCACCGTCACCAGGTCGGCGCCGCGCACGATGTCCAGCAGCCCGTCGTGCTGCTGGAAGAGCTGCCCGAAGTAGCGGGGCTGGGCGCTGTCGGGGCGGCGGCCGTCGGTGAAGGTGTTGTGGTCGAGCCAGACGTGGCGGGAGCCGTACACCACGACGTTGTCGTACTCGGAGTTCCAGGCGCCGTTCTCGCCGTCGGTGGGGTCCCACTGCGGGAAGCAGTCGTAGGTGTCCTCGAAGGTGATGTTGCGGACGATGACGTTCTCCACGCCCCGGATCTGGAGGCTGGCGCCGAGGATGGTGGCGTCGTCGCCCACGCCGATCAGGGTGGTGTTGGAGCCGACTTGGAGTTTGACGCGCTTGCTCTGCTCGGCGGCGGAGGCGGCCCGGGCGTCCTCCAGCGGGCCCGAAGGCTCGACCTTCCCCCAGGTGGCGGGGTCGTACGCGTCGAGGTACTTCTCCAGGGTGTAGCCGTCGCGCCGGTAGTCCTCGCAGGTGAGCGGGGTGCCCTGGTCGTCGGCGTTGCCGTGGATCGTGCCCTTGACCTTGATGATCTTCGGGGTGTCGTCGCCGCCGTTCAGCGCCGCGGCCAGCTCGGCGCGGTTGGTGACGGTGAAGACGTGGTCGGCGTCGGCGGCCGCGCCGCCGGTGGTGCCGCCCTCGATCGAGGCCCAGCCGTCGCCCTTGGGGAGGACGGCGCGGGCCGCGTCGCCGCCGGGGCGCGGGGTGGCCTGGGCGGGGACGGCGAGGGTCGCCAGGGCGAGCGAGGCGCATCCGGCCAGGACCGCGACACGCGCTTGGCACACTTTTCTTTGCACTGCGACTCCTTCGGGGAACGTGGGCAGGGGTTCGGTGACGGATGGGGCGGGAAGACGGCGGACGGGCGTGGCGGGGCGTCAGCCGGCCGGCCGGGTGATCACGCTCTCCGGGACGGCGTCGTCCAGCCGTCGGACGGTGCCGGGCGGCAGCAGCCCGGACTCCTTCAGACCGCGGGCGACCATGCGGGCGACCTCGATGGCGCCGTGCGGCCGGAAGTGCGTGTCGTCCCGTTTGCCGGCGGGGTGGTTCGGGTGGTCGTCGGGGGCGAGGTGGAGGAAGATCTCCAGGGTTCCGTCCGGGCCCAGCCGGTCCCATGCGGCGAGGCTCACGGCCTGGACGTCGATCAGCGGTACGCCCTCGGCGGCGGCGAGGGCGCGCATCGCCTCGGGGTACTCCCCGTGGGTGGGCCTGGCGTGTCCGTCCGCGTCGAAGCGGCGCCTCTCGACGGGGGTGAGCAGGACGGGTCGGGCGCCGCGTGCGCGGGCGCCGTCGAGGTAGCGGCGCAGGTACTCCTGGTGGGTGGCGAGCGAAGCGGGACGGGGGTCCCCCCGGACGGAGTCCGGGGGAGGGTCGGTGCCGCGGATCGGGTCGTCGGTCTTCTCGTCGTTGTGGCCGAACTGGACGAGCAGCAGGTCGCCCGGTCCGATGGCCTCCAGGATCGGGGCCAGACGGCCCTCGTCGTGGAAGCTCTTGGAACTGCGGCCGTTGACCGCGTGGTTGGCGACCGTCCGGGAGCGGTCCAGGAAGATCGGCAGGGCCATGCCCCAGCCGGTCTCGGGGGCGGCGTCGGCGGTCTTGGGGGCGGCGGTGGAGTCGCCGGCGATGTACACGGTGCCTCCGCGTCCGGGTCGGCCGGGGCGGCCGGGTCCGTGGGCGAGCGCGGTGTTGGCGCCGGTCGGGGCGAGCGGGAGCGCGGCGAGCGCCGCGGCCGCGTGGCGGCGGGTGACGGGCACGGGATACCCCCTCGGTTCGGTTACCGGGTGCGGGCCGGGCGTGCGTGCGGGTGCGGCGGGGCGGGTGCGGGCCCGCCCCGCCGCGGTGCGCCGCCGCGGCGGTCCGCGGCGGGGCCTGTCGTCGGGCCGGTCAGCCCCGCTGCTCCTGCCACTCCGCCTGGGCCTCGTTGAGCCGCTCCGCCAGGTCGTCGGCGAACTCCTTGGCGGTCATCTGGCCCAGGAGCAGCTTCTGGAAGTTGGGCTCGGTGTCGGCCTTGCTGATGCTGTTCCAGTCCGGCAGGTAGTACGGCAGCTGGACGATCCTGGTGTCGGGGTCGTCCAGCGACTCCATGGCCGCCTGGGTGGGCTTGGCCTTGGCGATCCACTCGTCGTCCGCGGCGTCGGTGTGGGCGGGGATGGCACCGGCCGACTCGTTCCAGAGGCTGTTCATCTCCGCCGACGCGGCGAACTCGATGAACTTCCAGGCCGCGGCCTTGTTCTCGCCGGCCTTGAACAGGCCGAGCCCGTCGACCGGGTTGGAGACCATGGTGCGCGGGCCGCCGTCCTCGGAGGGCGGCATCGGCAGGCCGTCGATCCTCTCCTCGCCGAACGCCTTCACGTGGTCGGTGTAGGAGCCCAGGTTGTGCTGGAGCATGCCGACCTCGCCGCCGGTGAAGGTGGCGACCATCTTGGTGAAGTCGTTGTTCAGGTCGGCCTTGGGCGTGACCTTGTTGTAGAGGGCGGCGTACTTCTCCAGCGCCTCGACGTTCCTCGGGTCGTTGACGGTGGTCTTGTCGCCCTTCCAGAAGCTGTCGATGCCGGACTGGGCGTACATCATCTCCAGCGCCTGGGCGATGGAGCCCGCGCCGCCGCGGATGGTGAAGCCGAAGCGGTTGTTCCCCTTGTCCGTCAGCTCCTCGGCGGCCTCGTAGAAGTTCTCCCACGTGGTGGGGGGCTCCAGGCCGGCCTTGTCGAACAGGTCCGTGCGGTACCACAGCACGCCCTGGTTGGCGGAGGTCGGGACGGTGAACAGCTCGCCGTCCTCGCCCCCGGCGGCCTCCACGCTGTCGATCATGCCCTTGACCAGCTTGCCCTTCAGCGGGCTGTCCTCGATCCGATCGGTGACCGGCTCCAGCGCCCCCTGGGCGACCATGTTGGCGAGGTAGGCGGTGCCGACCATGCCGACGTCCGGCAGGCTGTCGCCGCCGCCCTGGATGGCGGTGTCGTACTTGGACTGCACGTCGGCGATCGGTATGCCGACGTACTCGACGTCGATGTCCGGGTTCTCCTTCTCGAACGCGGCGATGATCTTCTTCCAGACGTCGGTGCGCACGCCACCGTTGTTGTCCCAGAAGACGATCTTGCCCTTGCCGTCTCCCTCGCTGCCGGTCTCGGTGCCCGAGCCGCCGCAGGCGGTGGCGGTGAGGGCGAGGGTGGCGCTGACGCCCAGGGCCAGCAGGGAGCGGGCACGGGCTCTGCGGCTGATGTCTGCGTTCATCGTCGGCTCTTCTCTCGGTCGTGCGGTTGCGTGGGTGTTCCGGAGTGTGCGGTTCTTCCGTGTGGGCGGTCGGGTCCCCGTCCCTGGGACCGGGGGCTCGGGCGGTGTCGGGGTCAGGTGACGCGGAATCCGGTGAAGGCGGCGGTCCCGGCCGGAGTGCCGCCCGGGGGCGCGGCGGCGAACAGGCCGAGTTGGGCGCCGACCCAGCGCCAGGGGGTGGCGGCGAAGGGCCGGCCGGAGGGGAGGAAGTCGGTGTCCTCCCCCGTGCGGGCGGAGAAGTGACAGCGCGCGCCGGGAAGGATCGCGACGCGCAGGCGCGCGCGGCCGTCCGGAGCGGGCCGGGGGTGGGCGGCGTCCCGCTCGTGTTCGGCGACGGACTCGGCGAAGCGGTGCACCAGACGGACCCCGGAGGCGTCCCGCTCCAGTCCGATCCAGGAGAACGCGTCGCCGAGGACGGCCAGTCCGGCCTTGGCGCCGGGCTCGTCGCTGTCCAACCGCAGCTCGACCTCGACCGTGCACGGGTCGCCGGGCATCCGCTGGACCAGCACGTTGGGCAGCCTGCGCAGGTCGTGGGCGTCGGGGGTGCGGCGGCAGACCAGCCGGAGCCCGTCGCCGGCGTGGGCGACCGTCCAGCCGGGGCCGGGGTTCCCCGCGTCGGAGGCCGAAGCGGGGTTGCCCGTGTCGAAGACCGGCGGAGGATTGGCCGTCCAGGACCACTGGCGGCCGAAGCGTCCGCCGGGGAAGTCGTCGTCGCGGGCGGGGACCGTCGTCTGCTCCACGGGGACGGGCCCGGGGTGGGCGGCGACGGGCTCGCCGTCGTTCCCGATCACCGGCCAGCCCTCCTCGTCCCAGCGCATCGGCTGGAGGTGCACCACCCGCCCGTAGGGGCCGCGGTGCTGGAAGTGGAGGAACCAGTCGCCGCCGTCGGCGGTCCGCACCCACGCGCCCTGGTGGGGGCCGTTGACGTCCGTGCTCCCTTGTTCGAGCACGACGCGCTCCTCGTAGGGGCCGAAGACGTCCCGCGCTCGGAAGGCGCCCTGCCAGCCGGTCTCCACTCCGCCGGCCGGGGCGAAGATCCAGTACCAGCCGCCGTGCCGGTAGAGCTTGGGGCCCTCCAGGGTGAACCAGCCGGGCAGCGCGTCGCCGTCCACCACCGTGCGGCCCTCGTCGAGGAGTTCGCGGCCGTCGGGGCTCATCCGGTGGCCGGTCAGCCGGTTCTTGATCCCCGAGCGGGACTTGGCCCAGGCGTGCACCAGATAGGCGCGGCCGTCGTCGTCCCACAGCGGGCAGGGGTCGATCAGTCCCCGGCCGGCCTTCAGCAGGTGCGGTCTGCTCCACGGGCCGCGGACGTCCTCGGCGTTGACCTGGTAAATGCCGTGGTCGGGGTCGCCCCAGAAGATCCAGAAGCGGCCCGCGTGGTGCCTGATCGACGGCGCCCACACCCCGCAGTCGTGGCGCGGCGCGGTGAACGCCTGCTCGGGCTCCAGCCGTGGGAGGGCGTGGCCGACGATCCGCCAGTTCACCAGGTCGCGGGAGTGCAGGATCGGCAGCCCGGGGGCGCGGCCGAAGCTGGAGGCGGTCAGGTAGTAGTCGTCGCCGACGGCGATGGCGTCGGGGTCGGACCAGTCGGCGTTGAGCACCGGGTTGCGGTACACCGGCACGCCGCTCCCGGGCGCCGGGGGGCCGGCGGGGGCGGTGGGGGTCCTGGGGAGGGCCGTCACGCGGTCGTCTCCTCTCCGGTGAGGCGGGCGGCGATCCGGGCGGCGGCCGCGCGGTCCAGCCGTCCGTCGGCGACCGCGGTGACCACGCGCCGGACGACCGTCCCGCCGGGCGGCAGCGGCAGTCTGCGGTCCCAGGCCAGTGCGGAGCCCACGCCCGGGTACTCGGCGGCGCGCACGAACCACGGGTCGTGGCGGGTGGCGGCGTCCGCTCCGACGAAGACCAGCGTCCAGGCGTCGGAGGCCATCGCCAGCCAGGGCGCCGGCGAGCCGTGCACCGCCTCCTCGCCCTCGGCGTCGGCGGTGAACACCTCCGGCGGGCGGGGGCCGATCGGCGGGCGCCAGAAGAAGCCGCCGTAGCCGGCGCCGGGACGGCCGTTGGTGGCCGGGCTGCCGACGGACAGCGCCTCGTCGCGGGCGTTGACCAGTTCGGTGGTGAAGTCCAGCGCCCAGCAGGTGCCGTCCAGGGGCCGGGCGTCGACGGTGCGGCGCTCGGTCAGCAGCCGGACGCCGTCGCGCTCCCAGGCGAGTTCCTCGGTGAAGCCGTCCTCGGCGCGCCGCAGCCACGCCAGGTGCCGCTGGTGCCCGTGGTTGTCCAGCTCGGTGGGGCCCCGGCCGCGGACGAAGGTGCGTCCGCCCCAGAAGTTGGTGCCGGAGACGTCGGGGACGGCCATGCCCACCCCGAGGTGGTGCACGTGGTCGGCGGGCCGCAGTTCGGTGACGACCGTGCCGCCCAGGGTGCGGACGGGGTGGAGGTAGGGACGGGGGGACTCGCGCTCGGCCAGGCGGGGCCGGTGCTCGTAGCGGGCCACGGTCCGTCCGGCGCAGCGCAGCACCACGGCCTCGTCGGCGGCGGGGTCGGCGGCGGCGGTGCGGGGTTCGGTCATGCTCCGGTCCCCTCCCCCGCCGACTGCCCCACCCGCTGCCCCACCGGCACCGCGGGCACGGCCCAGGGGACGTGCGGGCCGCCCGCGGCGGACAGTTCGGAGTACAGGGCCAGTCGCTCGGCCCCCGCGGCGACCAACTCGTCGACGCCGGTGACGATCCGCCGCGCGGCGCCGTCGCCGGCACCGGGCTCGACGCGCCAGGCGTCCTCGGGCAGCCGCCGCGGTTCGGGGGCGGTGCGGACGGCCTCCACCAGCCGCATGAAGGCGCCGGTGCGCTCGGGCGGCACCAGCAGCTCCTCGCCGTCGACGAGGTGGGCGACGAGGTTGCGCAGCAGGTCGGTGCGGGCGTGCTCGGTGGTCTCCGGCGCCCGTCCGCGGCGCTCCAGCCGGACGCGGTCCTGCTTGTACCAGAAGGTGACGCGGCCCTCGGTGCCGTGGACGACGACGTACGGCTCGCCGGGCCGCTCGGCGCACAGCGTCACGGCCGCGGTGATCTCGCCCGTCCCGCCGTCGTGCGCGGTGCGGACGCGGACGCAGGAGGTGTCGTCGGACTCGATGGCATTGGCGCGGTACAGCTCCAGCTCGATGTCGGTGACGTCCTCGGCGCGGTCGCCGCCGTCGATGCGCAGCGCGGTGGCCACGGCGTGGGCGAGGGGGTTGGTGAGCACGCCGTCCACCACGTCCCGACCGTCCAGTCTGCGCCGTCCGGCCCAGGGGGAGCGGGTCCAGTAGGCGTGGTCGCGGGCCCACGCCCCGGCCGCGCCGATGCCCCGCACCTCGCCGATCGCGCCGTCGGCGATCAGCTCGCGGATGGCGGTGACGGCGTGCGAGCCCAGGGACTGGAAGCCGATCTGGCAGGCGACCCCCGCGGCCCGCAGCCCGTCGACCATCCGCTCGAACTCCGCGTACGAGGGCGCGGGCGGCTTCTCCAGCAGCACGTGCGCGCCCCGCTCGGCGGCGGTCAGCGCCAGGTCGACGTGGGTGTGGATCGGGGTGCAGATCACCGCGACGCGCGCGCCGGTGCGCTCCAGCAGGGCGGCGAGGTCGGCGGACTGCTCGACGTCGCCCAGACCGGCCGACTCCTCCTCGGCGAGGGGGTTCGTCTCGCAGATGCCGACCGGTTCGACCAGGCCCTTCTCGGCGAGGCGACGGATGTTGTCCAGGTGCCAGCGGCCGTGGCCGCGGGCGCCGGCGAGGACGACGGGCAGGGGGGTGCGGACGGGCGGGGGAACGGGGGCGGAGGATGTCATCAGCCCTTCACCGCCCCCGCGCTGAAGCCGGTGATCAGCCACTTCTGGATGAAGGCGAAGATGATCACCACGGGCACCGCGGCGACCACACCGCCCGCGGCGAGCGCGCCGAGGTCCACGCTGTCCGCGCCGATGAGGGTGTTGAGGCCGACCGGGATGGTCTGCTTGTCCTGGGAGGAGAGGAACATCAGGGCGAACAGGAAGTGGTTCCAGCTGTGCACGAAGGCGAAGGAGCCCACCGCGATCAGCCCGGGCCGCAGCATCGGCAGCACGATGGCCAGGAAGGCCCGCAGCCGGGAGCAGCCGTCCACCCAGGCGGCCTCCTCCAGCGACTCGGGGACGTTCTTGATGAAGCCGCTGATGAGGATCATCGACAGCGGGAGCTGGAAGACCGTCTCCGCGATGATCACGCTCCACAGGGAGTTGATGAGCTGGAGGTTGCGGAAGGTCTCGAACAGCGGGACGAGCATCAGCGCGCCGGGGATGAACTGCGAGCACAGCAGCGCCAGCATGAACGCGTTCTTCAACCGGAACCTGAAGCGCGCCAGGGCGTAGCCGCCGGCCAGCGCCACCACCGTGGTCATCACCATCGAGGCGATGCCGACGTAGGTGCTGTTGAGGAAGTAGGTGCCGAAGCTCCGCTCGTTCCAGACCTTCTCGAAGTGTTCGAGGGTGATCGGCCAGGGCACCAGCGAGGTCGAGCCGGCGGGGCGCAGCGCGAACAGCAGCATCCAGTAGAACGGGATGAGCGTGAACAGCAGGTAGAGCCCCAGGGGGAGGAAGATCTGCCAGCGCGGCGGCCGGTCGGCCGGCCGCCGCCGGCGCGTCCTCCCCTCGGCCGGAGGCGGGGTCTCGCCGTCGGCCGGGGCGGGCACGTGGGTGCCCTTCTCTGCGAGTGCGGCGGTCACTTGTCGTCGCCTCCGAACTTGCTCAGGCGCAGGTAGAGGATCGAGCAGAACAGGAGGATCACGAAGGCCACGGTGGTCAGCGCGGAGGCGTAGCCGAAGTCGTGGCCCTCGATCCCGGTGTTGGCGACGTAGAGCGGGAGCGTGGTGGTCACGCCCGCCGGGCCGCCGCCGGTGAGGGTGTAGAGCAGGTCGACGTTGTTGAACTCCCACACCGCGCGCAGCAGCGTGGAGAGGATGATGGCGTCCTTCAGGTGCGGCAGGGTGATGTGCCAGAACTGCCGGAAGCGGCTCGCGCCGTCCACGGAGGCCGCCTCGTACAGGTCCTTGGAGACGGACTGGAGGTCGGCGAGGATGAGGATCGCGAAGAAGGGGACGCCGCGCCAGAGTTCGGCCAGGACGGCCGCCCAGAAGACGGTGCCGGTGTCGGAGAGCACCGAGGTGCCGTACTCGCCGATGCCGACGTCGGCCAGGTAGCGGCTCAGGCCGGTGGAGGGGTTGTACAGCAGGATCCAGATGGTGGTGGTGAGCACGCCGGACACGGCCCAGGGCGAGAAGACCAGGGCCCGGGCGATGCCGCGGCCGATGAACGTCTGATTGACGATCAGCGCGAGCGCCAGACCGAAGACGAGCTGGAGGGAGACCTCCGCGACGACCCACTTGGCGCTGAAGGCGAGGGTCTGCCAGAACAGCGGATCCTCGAAGAAGATCTCCCGGAAGTTCTCCAGACCCGCGTAGCCGTTCCGCCAGGGCTTGGTGACGTTGTAGTGCTGGAGGCTGTAGTAGAGGACGCTGAGCATCGGGTAGGCGATGAAACCCAGCATCAGCAGGCCGGCCGGTGCGATCAGCACGTACGGCAGCCTGCGCTTCCCTGACGTGCCCGGGGTGCCTGATTTCCCTGGCAGGGCGCGCTTCTTCGGCACGGCGGTGAGGGCCATTGCCGGGGCTCCGTTCTGTCGTCGAATGACTGTCGAACGTCGTTCGAGATGTCGGTGGGGATCGTGGGACGCGTCGCGTGGCGCGACGGTGCGGGCGCGGGTCAGCCCGCGTAGGGTTCGGGGACCTCGCCGGGACGGGCGAGGAAGGCGAAGTCGCAGCCGGTGTCGGCCTGGGTGATGTGCTCCTCGTACAGCGCCCCGTAGCCGCGTCCGTAGCGCGCCGGCGGCGGCTGCCACGCGGCGCGGCGGCGTTCCAGCTCCGCGTCGTCGACCTCCAGGCGCAGGGTGCGCTCGGCCACGTCCAGGGTGATCGGATCGCCGGTCTCCACCAGGGCGAGCGGGCCGCCCACGTGCGACTCGGGGGCGATGTGGAGCACGCAGGCGCCGTAGCTGGTGCCGCTCATCCGGGCGTCGGAGAGACGGACCATGTCGCGCACGCCCTGCTTGAGCAGGTGGTCGGGGATGGGCAGCATCCCGTACTCGGGCATGCCCGGTCCGCCCAGCGGGCCGGAGCCGCGCAGCACCAGCACGCTGTCGGCCGTGATCCCCAGCGCGGGGTCGTTGATGGTGGCCTGCATGGTGCGGTAGTCGTCGAAGACGACCGCGGGGCCGGTGTGCTTGAGCAGGTGCGGCTCGGCGGCGATGTGCTTGATGACGGCGCCGTTCGGGGCCAGGTTGCCGCGCAGGACGGCGATGCCGCCCTCCTTCGCCAGGGGGTTGTCCACGGTGCGGATGACGTCGTCGTCGTGGACGAGCGCGCCGGCGATCTGCTCGCGCAGCGTGTCGTGGGCGACGGTGGGGCGGTCCAGGTGGAGGAGGTCCCGCAGCCGGGAGAGGAAGCCGGGCATTCCGCCCGCGTAGTGGAAGTCCTCCATCAGGTGCTTCCCGCCGGGCCTGATGTCGGCCAGCACCGGTGTGGTGCGGGCGATGCGGTCGAAGTCGTCCAGGGTGAGGTCCACGCCCGAGCGCCCGGCCATGGCGATGAGGTGGATGACGGCGTTGGTGGAGCCGCCCAGCGCGCACACGCACGTGACGGCGTCCTCGTACGCCTCGCGGGTCAGGACGGTGGAGAGCCTGCGGTCCTCCCACACCATCTCCACGATCCGGCGCCCGGCCGCCGCGGCCATCCGGGCGTGCCCGGAGTCGACGGCGGGGATGGAGGACGCGCCGGGCATGGTGACGCCCAGGGCCTCGGCGGCGCCGGTCATGGTGGAGGCGGTGCCCATGGTCATGCAGTGGCCGGGCGAGCGGGCCAGTCCGCACTCCAGCTCGGCCATCTCGCAGTCGCCGATGAGACCGGCGCGCTTGTCGTCCCAGTACCGCCACATGTCCGTGCCCGAGCCCAGGGTCCGCCCGCGCCAGTGGCCGCGCAGCATGGGTCCGGCGGGGACGAAGACGGTGGGCAGGTCGACGCTGGCCGCGCCCATCAGCAGGGCCGGGGTGGTCTTGTCGCAGCCGCCCATCAGCACCGCGCCGTCCACGGGGTAGGAGCGCAGCAGCTCCTCGGTCTCCAGGGACAGCAGGTTGCGGTAGAGCATGGGGGTCGGCTTCTGGAAGGTCTCCGAGAGGGTGGCGACCGGGAACTCCAGCGGGAAGCCGCCGGCCTGCCACACCCCGCGCTTGACGGCCTCGGCGCGCTCGCGCAGGTGCTGGTGGCAGGGGTTGATGTCGGACCAGGTGTTGAGGATCGCGACGACCGGCTTGCCCAGGTGCTCCTCGGGGAGGTAGCCGAGCTGACGGGTGCGGGCGCGGTGGCTGAAGGAGCGCAGTCCGTCGGTGCCGTACCACTGGTGGCTGCGCAGCTCCTCGGGGGTCCGGCGGGGCCGGGGGGTGGGGTCGACCGTCATATCAGCCCCCACTCGCGGACGATCCCGGCGACCTTCTCGCGCTGCTCCGCGGAGAGCGTCCTGCTCGGCGGGCGGACGTCGCGGCGGCACAGGCCGAGGACGGCCAGGGCCTCCTTGACGACGGAGACGTTGTTGGCCGACTGCCGCTCGGCCCGCAGGTCCTCGAAGGCACGGATCTGCTCCCACACCTTCATCGCGGCGGCGAAGTCCCCCTCGCGCAGCGCCCGGAGCATCTCGACGGACACGCTCGGGGCGACGTTGACCAGGCCGGAGGTGAAGCCGGTGGCGCCGCAGGCGAAGTAGGCGGGGGCGTACAGCTCGGCCAGGCCGGCGACCCACACGAAGCGGTCCAGCCCGGCGTCGCGGGCGAAGGCGGCGAAGCGCGCGGCGTCCGGGACGGCGTACTTGACGCCGATGACGTTGGGGCACTCCTCGCCGAGCCGGGCGAGGGAGGCGCCCTCGACGAGGGGGTTGCGCAGGTACGGCACGACGCCCATCTCGGGCACCGCCTCGGCGATCGCGCGGTGGTAGTCCACCCAACCGCCCTGCGAGACGTAGGGGTTGACGGGCTGGTGGACCATCACCATCCGCGCCCCGGCGTCGCGGGCCTGCTCGGCGGCGGCGATCGCGGTGGCCGGGTCGTGTCCGACGCCGACGACGACCTCGGCCGTCCACCCGTCGCCGGAGGCGGTGTTGTCGGCGGTCCCGGCGGCCTCGGCGACCTCGGCCATGGTCAGCTCCACCTCCAGCCGCCGCTCCTCGGGGGTGAGGGAGTAGAACTCGCTGGTGTTGCCGTTGGGGGTGACGGCGCGGACCCCGGCGTCCAGCAGCCGGCGGACCAGGGCCCGGTAGGCGTCCGCGTCCAGGCGGCCCCGCTCGTCGAACGGCGTGACGGGGATGGCCACGACGTCGGCGAGAGCGGCCCGTTGGGGGGAGAAGTCCGTCATGCCTGACCTTTCTCGTTCTCCTCGGCCGGGAACGCCCGGCGGACGAATCCCTCGATGTGGTCGTGCAGCAGTCGCGCCGCGCCGTCGGCGTCGCCGTCCAGGGCCCGGGCGAGGATCTCCCGGTGCTCGGCCGCCTCGCGCTCCCAGGAGGGCTCGGCCTCCCAGGCGACGGTGGAGACCAGGGCCGCCTGGTCGCGCAGGTCGTCGAGCATCCGCGCCAGCAGCGGGTTGCCGCAGGGCAGGTAGAGGGCGCGGTGGAAGTCCCGGTTGGCCAGCGACCGATCGGCGCGGTCGGCGGCGGCGTCGGCCCGCTCCAGCGCGGCCCGGGCGCCGGCCAGGTCCGCCTTCCCGGTGACGGTGCGGCGCAGCGCCTCCGGCTCCAGCAGCAGCCGCACGTCGTAGACCGAGCGGGCCATGGCGGCGTCCACGGTGCGGACGGTGGCGCCCTTGTACTCGCTCATCACGACCAGCCCGCGGCCCGCGAGGGTCTTCAGCGCCTCGCGGACCGGGGTCTTGGACACGCCGAACCGCGCGGCCAGTTCGGTCTCCACCAGGGGCTGCCCCGGCGGGAGTTGGCCGGTGAGGATGGCGTGGGTCAGGTGCTCCATGACGTACTGCGTCCTGGAGGGGACGGGTACCGGCGCGACACCGGTCAGGGGGGCTCTCATGCGGGGCGGCTCTCAGGTCGGCTCTGGCATACGACAGCGCGTCATATACGGCGTCTCGTATATGACGTATGACGTACGACGTGCGGTGGGAAGAAACTAGGTCGGCCCCCGTACTCCGTCAACGGTTCCGACAGAACTTTCGGGGGCCGATTTGAAAGCGCTTACTTCACGTTACGGGTGGCGCGCCGACGGTCGCGCGGCTCCGGGCGCGCTCCGCCGGGTCCCGGGCGAGCCGGTCAGTCGAGCCGGGAGAGGGCGGCGCGGACCGCCTCCAGATCCGCGGTGGAGGCCAATCCGGCGTGGTAGAGGCGGAGTTCGTCGGCGCCCGCCTCCCGCGCGTGCGCGGCGTCCTCCGCCAGCCTCTCCGGACGTCCGCCCATCCCCGTCACCACCGTCAGGTTGGCGGCGAGGACGGTGGCGGGGGCGCGGTGCGGGCGGAACGGCGCGAGCACCGCGGAGCGTTCGGCGTCGTCCCCGGTGCACGGCAGCACCACCCCGTCGGCCTGTCCGAGCACCTCGGCGGGGTCCACCCCGACGTTGGCGCCGCAGCGGTGGGGGGCGGGGTCGGCGTGGAGCAACACCCGGAACTCCCCCGTCCGTCGGGCCTCCGCTTCCTTCCGGACGGCCTCCACGACCTCGCTTCGGAAAGCGCTCGCCATCCGGTTGCGCCAGGTTGCCGCCACCTCCGCCCACTCGGCTCCCAGCAGTTCCTCGACCGTCTCCCACTCCTCGTCGCGCCCCGCGGCGGCGTCCGCGCGCTCGCCGCTCCACAGCGGTTCCAGGGCGTCCGCGACGGCGCGCCGCAGCCGCCCGGGGTCCGCGCCGAGCGAGGCGTAGCCCGCCTCGCAGGCCGAGCAGAAGCACAGCGACATCAGGTACTGGCCGGCGCCGCCGAGCCGCACCCCGCCGACCTTGTCGTGGGCGTGCAGGTGCGCCAGGCCGTACCAGCCGCAGGACTCCAGCTCCGTGCCGCGCGCGCCGGGCCGCACGGCGGACTCGGCGGCCAGGGCGGCGGCGTAGGCGCGCACCTCCTCCCGGGCGATGCAGGGCGCCCAGGGGTAGCGGTCGCCGTAGGCGTTGCGCACGGACGTGTCGGGGTGTTCGGCGCCGAGCCGGGTGTTGTGGGCGAGGATCACCCAGGAGTGGACCTCCAGCCCGGCGTCGGCGAGCGCGGCGGCGGCCTCGCCGAACGGATCGTCGCCGGCGACCCAGTCCTGGGCGTACGGGCGCAGCTCCCGCCCCTCCCAGCGGGCCGGGTCCACCGGGTGGTACACGGCGGAGTGCCGCGCGGTGACGATCCGGTGGCGCGGATGGCGCGGGGTGAGCGCCCGGGTGGAGTGGTAGGCGGAGGCGAGGGTGACCTGGTGGACCCCGAGGTCGGCGATCCGGCGCGCGGCGTCCGGGTCGCCGACGACGTCCCAGGGGTAGACGAAGGCGGAGGCACGCATCGGCAGCTCCTTGACGGGTGGGAATCGGATGCGGAGGACGGGCGAAGCGTAGAGCAGGCGACGAGCCGGTGGGCAGAGCTCCGAGCCGCCGGCGTTCGTTCACCATGTTGAAAATGGTCCGTGGTGCCGAACTCAACCGGATGCCCTCCGCGCCGGTTCGACCGGATCGATCCGTGTCGCGGTGCCCTCGGCCGGGCAGGACGAACCCCCGACCTGTTCTCGTATGCGAACGCTTTCCATGGGGAGGAACCCCGCCGACCGCCTCCTCGGGCGCCGATCGGGCGGCCTCCCCGGCTCGTCGACGCGGTGCGGCGAGAGCCCGGCCCGTCCCCCGGCGCGGACGCCGGCCACCCGGCCGGACCGCGCCCGGAAGTCCGCGCGAGCGGGCATGATGGTCCCCGATCGATCATCGACGGGGAGGGGTTCACCATGGACGTCGTCAGCTGGCTGATCCTGGGGCTGGTCACGGGCGTCGTGGCCAAGGTCCTGCTGCCGGGCCGGGACCCGGGCGGGCTGGTCGGCACGACGCTGATCGGCATCGCCGGGGCGTTCGTGGGCGGTTGGCTGTCGGCGACCTGGCTGGACCGCCCGGTGGAGCGGGACTTCTACGACCCGGCGCTGTGGGTCTCCGCCGTCGCGGGCGCGCTGGTGCTGCTGATCGCCTACCGTCTGCTGTTCGGCCACTCGCGTCCGCCCCGCTGAGCCCGGAGCCCCGTCGGGCCCGTCCCGGCGACACGCCGCGACGGGAAGGTAATGGAACCGCAAAGCGCCGCCGTCCGTTAATCGGACCATGACTGCGATGACCCCCGGTTCCAACCTTCCCCTGTCCGCGACGCGCGTGGCGGTGGACGTCACCGCACCGGTACGGCTCGACGTGTCGGGCCTGCTGCTCGGCGCCGACGGCAAGGTGCGCTCCGACGACGACTTCGTCTTCTACAACCAGCCCACCGGGCCCGGAGTGACCCACGGCAGCGCCGGCGGCGCCGACACGATCACCGTGGACACCGCGGCGGTGCCCGCCGACATCGAGAAGGTCGTGGTGACGGCCAGCCTCGACGCTCCAGGGGCGACCTTCGCCGGGACCGAGCCCACCGCGACCGTCCGGGACGCCGCGAGCGGCGCGGTGGTGGCCACCTTCACCCCGCCCCGGCTGGGGCCGGAGACGGCGCTGGTGGTCGTGGAGATCTACCGCCGGGGCGGGGCGTGGAAGGTGCGGGCGGTCGGCCAGGGGTACGCCAACGGGCTGGCCGGGATCGCCACGGACTTCGGGGTGACGGTGGAGGAGCCCGCCTCGCCCACCACCGCCGCGCCCACCACCCCCGC
>NZ_BAAASZ010000037.1:55403-56602 GCF_039533145.1 Streptomyces macrosporus | reverse complement strand
GGCGGCGCCGCAGGCACCGGCCGCTCCTCCCGCGCCCGCGGCCGCGATGCCGCCCGCGCCCCCCGCGCCGGCCGCGGTGCCGCCCGCCGCCCCGGCACCGGCTCCCGCTCCCGCGGGCGGGAAGATCAACCTGGACAAGGGACGGGTGAGCCTGCGCAAGCACGAGACCGTCTCCCTGGTCAAGGGCGGCAGGCCGCTGCTGTCCTCGGTGCGGATGGGGCTGGGCTGGGAACCCGCCTTCCGGGGCAAGAACGTCGACCTCGACGCGTCGGTCATCGCGTACGACCCCAACCGCAAGAAGATCGACAACTGCTACTTCGGCAAGCTCTCCATCCTCAACGGGGCGATCCAGCACTCCGGCGACAACCTCACCGGCGAGGGCTCGGGCGACGACGAGACCATCACCGTCCACCTGGGCGGCCTCCCTCCCCAGGTGACGGGCCTGGTCTTCACGGTGAACTCCTTCTCCGGGCAGAAGTTCACCGAGGTCGCCAAGGCGTACTGCCGCCTGATGGACGCCGGCACCGGCGAGGAGCTGGTCCGTTTCGACCTGACCTCCTCCGAGCCGCACACGGGCGTGCTGATGTGCAAGCTGATCCGCCAGTTCTCGGGCGAGTGGGAGATGACGGCGCTGGGCGACTACGTCGACTCGCGCACGGTCCGCGGCATGGTCAAGCCGGGCGGGGCGGCGCTGTGAGGGCCGCACGGGGCACTCGGGGGCCGCGGGACGGTTCGCGCGCCGGGGCGTCGGCGGGCGGCGCCGCGTCCCGACGGAGCGACAACGGAGTGATACCGGAGCGATGACGGAGTGATATCCGTCGCACCCCCGCGGGGGAACCGCGCCCCTCTCCGAGCGACACGGTCCACATGTTCGCAGGTCAGACACAATATCGACGTCTTGTGAAGCATTTCGTGTTTAAACCATGCGGGAGAGGGGGACGGAAAGTGACCTGCCACTGTCATACTCAGCCCCTAGGCTGGTTCCATGTCCACCACTCCCGAGCAAGGAACCACTCAGCCCCAGCGTCCGACCCCCGCCCAGGCGAACGAGGCGCTCCGCGCCTTCGTACGCGCCCACGGAGACCGTCCGTGGACCCGGAAGGAACTGGCGGAGCTGGACAGGTTGCGGGTCCTGTGGCGGGAGGCCGGGCAGGACGGGATGATCACGGCGGCGTGACGCACACGTGACGGGGGGCCCC
>NZ_BAAASZ010000037.1:20779-55395 GCF_039533145.1 Streptomyces macrosporus | reverse complement strand
CGCCCCCCCCCGCTCGTCTCCGCCGCCCGGTCGGGCGGCACGGGCCTCGACGACGTCCCGACTGTCTCAGACCCGCCTCAGGACCGCCTCGGACCCGCCTCGAAACCGTCTCAAGGCCGCCTCAAGGCCGCCGCCAGGGCCCGGTGACGGCGAGCAGGATGCCCGGCTCCTGGATGCAGGCGAACAGCGTCCGGCCGTCGGCCGAGAAGCAGACCCCGGCGAACTCGCTGTACTCCGGCTCCTCCGCGGTGCCGATGTTCACCTCGTTGCGCGCGATCGGAAAGGTCCGGCCGCGGTCGTCGGCGCCCATCAGGTGCTGGAGGCCCTCGCCGTCCTCGGCGATGATCACGCCGCCGTACGGAGAGACCGTGATGTTGTCGGGGCCGTCGAGCCCGCCGGGGGCCAGCGGGTCGCGGTTGAGTCCGAAGCGCAGCTTGAGGGTGAGGGTGCGGCGACGGGGGTCGTAGAACCACACCTGGCCGTCGTGCGGCTGCCCGGGGCTGTCCTCGTCACGGGCGTAGGAGGCGACCACGTACGCGCCGCCGTCGGCCCACCACATGCCCTCCAGCTTGCGGGCGCGGGTGACCTCGCCCTCGGCGAACTGCCTGCGGACGGGCACCTCCCGCGCGTCGCGGTCGGGGACGTCCACCCAGTCCACGCCGTAGACCGTGCCGGGCCGCACCGCGCGGGAGAGGTCGTCGACGAACCGGCCCCCGGAGTCGAAGCAGCGGAACGCCTGGAGGGTGCCGGCGTCGTCGGCGAGCGTGCGCAGCCGCCCGCGCCCGTGCCGGAAGTCCTTCGGCGGCACCCAGCGGAAGAGCAGGCCGTTGGGGTCGGAGTCGTCCTCCGTCAGGTACATGTGGCCGCGCCGGGGGTCCACGACGACGGCCTCGTGGTCGAAGCGGCCCAGCGCCTTGATCGGCTTCGGGTCGCGGTTGGCCCGCCGGTCGTGGGGGTCGACCTCGAAGACGTAGCCGTGGTCCCGGGTCATGCCGTTCTCGCCGGCCCGGTCGGAGTTCTCCTCGCAGGTCAGCCAGGTGCCCCACGGGGTCACTCCGCCCGCGCAGTTGGTGGAGGTGCCGGCGATGCCGACCCACTCGGCGAGCCTCTCCCCGTCCCGGGAGACCTCCACGACCGTGCAGCCGCCCGAGGCGGCCGGGTCGTAGACCAGTCCCTCGGCGAGCGGCACGGGGTGCTCCCAGTCGCTCCGGGGCCCCTTCAGCTCGTGGTTGTTGACCAGGAGCGTCCTGCCCCGGGGTCCGGCGAAGGCGGCGGTGCCGTCGTGCTTGGCGGGGGTGTACTCGCCGCTCTCCAGCCGGGTGACGCCGCAGTGGGTCAGGACGCGGTACGCGAAGCCCGCCGGCAGGGCGAGCACCCCGTTCGGATCGGGCAGCAGCGGGCCGTAGCCCGGGGCCCCGCCGCGCTCCTCCTCGCCGCCCTTCCCGTCGTCCTCGCGGTCCTGGGTGCCGAGGGCGCCCGACGCGCCGGCCAGGACGGCCGCGCTGCCCGTGAGGGCGATCCCGGCTCCCGCGACGACCGATCTCCTGGTGAGGTTCCCTGGGCTGACTGCGCTGCTGGTCGGCATCGTCTCTCCCGTCGGCTCGGCTCGTCGCCGACCACGATCCCGCCTGCCGGCGAACGCGAGTTGAACGTCGTCCGAACCGGTCCGCTCAGCCGCGCGACCGCGCCCTGTACGCCGCCCTGCGGGCGTCCTTGGCCGCCTTCCGGTCGGGGTGCACGCGGCTCATCGCCTCCAGCACCTCGCCGGTCGCCGGGTGGTCGACGCGCCACGCCTTGTCGAAGAAGCCGCTGTGCTGGTCGACCAGGCCGCGCACCAGATCGCGCAGTTCCGCCGAACCGTCCCCGCCGCCCTCCGCCGCCAGTTGCGCGGCCAGGGTGTCCACGGTGAGCCAGAACACCATCTCCTCGGACGGCGCCGGGACGTCCCGGAAGCCGCGTTCGGAGAGCCAGACCCGGGCCAGTCCTCCCAGGTGGCCGTCGTCCAGGACCTCGCGCAGGGCGGGTTCGGCCTCCACGCCGACGAGCGAGAGGGCCTGCTGGCAGGCCAGTCGGCGGCGCGGCGCGTCCCCGTCGTCCCCCCGGGCGGCAGCGAGGAGTTCGCGGGCGGCGTCCGGGAGCGCGCGCCGGGCGAGCCACAGTTCGATCTCGGCCCGGGCGGCCTCCTCGCCGTGGCCGGGCAGCGCGGTCAGCAGGGCCTCGGCGCTCTCCTCGGCGAGGTCGCCCACGAGGGGGGCCGCGACGCCCGCCTCCGTCATCCGCCGCCGCACCGCGTACAGGCCGAGCGGGGTGAGCCGCACCATGCCGTAGCGGGCGACCTCCTCCTCGCCGTCCTCCCCGCCGCTCTGCTCGCCGTTCTCCTCGGCGGGATCGCTGGCGGGATCGCCGGCGTCGGACGCGCCGGCGGCCACCTCCTCGACGAGCGCCGTGTCCACGGGCCGGTAGGCGATGACGCCGGTCGGCGCCAGGATCCGGAACCGCTCGTCCAACTCGACCATCACCACCGAGACGTCCTTCAGGACGGCGTCGGTGGGGTGTGCCATGCCCTCGGGGACGACCATCGAGGCGGCGAGCACCGGCAGCGGCACCATCGCCCCGGCCGTCACGGCGGGGTCGCCGGCGGTCAGGAGGTAGAGGTTGCCGAGAACGTCGTCGAGGAAGTCGGCCGCCGCCTCCGGGTCCCGGTCGAGCGTGCCGAGCGGCTCCCCGAGGTCGGGAACGGCGGCGTCGGCGAGGGCCGTCTCCAGGCCGGCGCGCCAGATCTCCAACACGTCGGCGGGACCGCCCCGGGTGAGCCGGCCCAGCCCCGCGCCCGCGGAGGCCGTGCCGGCCGTCCCGTCCTCGGCGCTGTTCTCTGCGCCGTCCTCGGCGACGTCCACCAGGCCGGCGCCGACGGCCAGCCTCCACGCCCGCGCGACGTGCGCCGGACCGTCCTCGTCCGCGTCGAGGCCGAGGAGGGCGGCGGCCTCCTCCAGCCGCTCGGCGGGGAGTTCGCCCCCGGCTCCCACCCGGACCCCCTCCCCCGCCCAGCGCGCGAGCCGCGCGGCACGGGACAGCAGCGGCGAGGCGAGGGCGTCCCGCGCCAGTTCGGCGTCGGCGGGCAGCCGTACGGGGGGCACGGTGGGACGGTCGGCACCGGTCATCTGAGGGGCGCTCCTCGGTGGGGCGTACGGGCGGACGCTGCCCCAGCCTAGACCGCTTCCGCCGCCACCGTCCGATTCACCGGACCTTCTCCCCGCGTACACCGGAATCGCTTGACAAGCACCCGCCGAGGACGGCACGTTACGCGCGTAGAAATCGCACAGTACGACCGCACGGTACGACGTGTGCGAACAGCGCGACCCGTGTCACCGGTCACGGCCGGAAACGACCTCCCGCCGTTCCCTCCCGCCCGTCGCCCCGTCTCTCGCCCGGCAACACCACCCGGCAGCACCGCCCGGCAGCACCGCACCACACCGCCCCGGAGGCCCCTTTGAGCAGATCCTCGGCCCGTACCGCCGCGCTCACCGTCGCAGCCCTCACCTCGACCCTGCTGGCCGTCCCCGCCTCGGCGGCGGACGGGAGCACCGACGCCGTCCGCGTCCACGACATCCAGGGCGACACCCGCATATCGCCCCTCGACGGCGAGCGGGTGTCGGAGGTGTCCGGCGTCGTCACCGGCGTCCGCGTCTACGGTTCGCGCGGCTTCTGGATCCAGGACACCGCGCCCGACGCCGACCCGGCCACCAGCGAGGGCCTCTTCGTCTACACCGGCTCGACCCCGAAGGTGTCCGTCGGCGACCTGGTGAAGGTCTCGGGCACGGTCGACGAGTACCGCCCGGACGGCGAGTCCTCCGGCAACCAGACGGTCACTCAGATCACCCGTCCCCAGGTGACGGTGGTCTCCTCCGGCAACGCCCTGCCCGACCCCGTCGTCCTGGACGCCGACTCCGTCCCCGCGGCGTACGCCCCCGAGGGCGACCCGGCCGCGAACGGCAGCGTCGAGGGCCTCGAACTGCGGCCCGACACCTACGCGTTGGACCGGTACGAGGCGCTGGAGGGCATGGACGTCCAGGTCCGCGACGCCCGCGTCGTCGGCCCCAGCACCGAGCACGCCGAGCTGTGGGTGACCGTCAGGCCCGAGGAGAACCCGACGCGGCGCGGCGGCACGGTCTACGGCGGCTACGACGAGCGGAACCCCGGCCGCGTCAAGGTCGAGTCGCTGGTGCCGCTCGCCCAGCGGCCGTTCCCCACCGCGAACACCGGCGACGTGCTCACGGGCACCACCACCGGCCCGCTGGACTACGACCAGTTCGGCGGCTACCTCGTGGCCGCCCGCGAGATGGGCACGGTCGCCGGCCGCGGACCGGAGCGCGAGCGCACCCGCCCCCAGCGCCGGGGCGAACTGGCCGTCGCCACCTACAACGTGGAGAACCTCCACCCGGGCAACGACCAGGAGAAGTTCGACCGGCTGGCCCGGGGCGTGGTGGAGAACCTCGCCTCCCCCGACATCCTCGCCCTGGAGGAGATCCAGGACGACAACGGCCCGGTGAACGACGAGGTGGTGACCGCCGGCGAGACGGTACGGCGGTTCGTCGAGGCCATCGTCGCCGCGGGCGGCCCGCGCTACGACTGGCGCTCGGTCGACCCGGCCGACGACTCCGACGGCGGCCAGCCCGGCGGCAACATCCGCAACGTCTTCCTCTTCGATCCCGAGCGGGTCTCCTTCGTGGACCGTCCCGGCGGGGACGCCACCACCGCCGTCGGCGTGGAGCGCGAGCGCGGCCGGGCCGTGCTGACCCACTCCCCCGGCCGCGTCGCGCCGAACGACACGGCGTGGGAGGACAGCCGCAAGCCGCTGGCCGGCGAGTTCCGCTTCCGCGGCCGGACGGTCGTCGTGATCGCCAACCACTTCGCCTCCAAGGGCGGCGACCAGTCCCTCCACGCGGCCGTCCAGCCGCCGAACCGCTCCTCCGAGATCCGGCGGGTCCGGCAGGCGAAGGTCGTCAACCACTTCGTGCGGCAGATCCTGGCGGTGGAGCGGAAGGCCGACGTCGTGGTCCTCGGCGACCTCAACGACTTCGAGTTCTCCGCCACCACCCGCGAGCTGACCGCGGGCGGCGCGCTGCGCAGCGCGGTGTTCTCGCTGCCGAGGTCCGAGCGGTACACCTACGTCTACGACGGCAACTCCCAGGTCCTGGACCAGACCCTGGTCTCCCCCGGAATCCGCCGCTTCGACTACGACATCGTCCACGTCAACGCGGAGTTCGCCGACCAGGCCAGCGACCACGACCCCCAGGTGATCCGCTTCCGTCCCTGACGCCCCGCGCGACGGACGGGCCCCGGCCGTGCCGCTTCACGGGGGGAGCGGCACGGCCGGCGCGTCGCGCGGGACGAGGCGGAGGCGGTCCGGGAGGTCGGACGCCGTCGTCGGCGCCGCGTCGATCCGACGGGCACCCCGTCGATCCGATCCCGGTCTGCCGGGGACCTCCCCCGGGAGGGAGCGTCCGGCACCGAGTGCCCTCGCCCCGTGGTCTCGCCCGCGTGACCGGTTGGACCGCCCGCGCCCCCGTGGGTCAGACTCGCCCCCATGTCCGACTCCCCCTTCGGCCGCGTCGCCGCCGCCATGATCACCCCGTTCGACCCCGCCGGTGCCCTGGACCTCCCCGGCGCCCGGCGGCTCGCCGCCCACCTGGTGGACCGGGGCGGCTGCGACGCGCTGGTGCTGAACGGCACCACCGGGGAGTCCACGACCACCTCCGACGAGGAGAAGACCGCGCTGGTGCGGGCCGTGGTCGAGGAGGTCGGCGACCGGGCCCGGATCGTCGCCGGCGTCGGCACCGGCGGCACCCGGCACTCGGTGGAGCTGGCGCGGGCGGCCGAGCGGGCGGGCGCGCACGGCCTGCTGGTCGTCACCCCGTACTACTCCCGCCCCACCCAGGAGGCCATCGGGCGCCACCTGGCCACCGTCGCCGACGCCACCGCCCTGCCGGTGATGCTCCACGACGTCCCCGCCCGCACCGGCGAGGGCACCGCCCTGACCGTCGAGACGCTGACGCGGCTCGCGGAACACCCCCGCGTCCTGGCGGTCGAGGACTGCGCGTACGACCTGATGAAGACGGCGAGGGTGCTGGGCTCCACCGGTCTGACGTACTACTCCGGCTGTGACGAGCTGACCCTGCCGCTGCGCGCGATCGGCGCCCACGGCTGCGTCAGCACGGTCGCCAACGTGGCCGGTCCCGCCGTGCGCGGCGTCCTGGACGCCTTCGACGCCGGCGACCACGCCGAGGCCGCCCGGCGGCACCGGGCGCTCGTCCCGCTGGTCGACGCGGTGACGTCCGAGGTGCCCGGCGCGGTCGCCGTCAAGGCGCTGTTCGCGGCGGCGGGACTGCCGGGCGGTCCGGTGCGCCCGCCGCTGCTCCCGGCGGACGAGGCGCTGACCCTGCGGCTGGCCGGCGCCCTCAGGAAGGCCGTGGGTTAGTCCACGTCGTCCCCCGCGGGTACGGGTGCGGCCCGGTGGTCTCGCCTCCGTCGCCCCTCCCGTCCTCGCTCCCGCCGCTCGCCCGGCCGTCCACCAGGTCCCGCACCAGAAGGGTGGCGCCCGCGACGGCGCCCGGCATCAGGAAGACCGCGACCAGCGGCACCAGGAAGGCCAGCACCAGCGGCACCCCGAAGCCGAGGGCGAGGGCCTTGCGCTCGCGCAGCAGCCGCAGCCGCTCCCGGACGGGGACGTCACGGCGTTGCAGGGCGACCGAGGTGAGCTCCACGGTGAGGAAGAAGCCGGAGACGGCGAAGCCGATCACCGGGACGACGGTCTGGCCGACGACGGGGACGAAGCCGAGCACGAACAGCGGTACGGCGAAGGCGGCCACCCGGAGCAGGACGTGGACGTTGTCGCAGAGCGAGATCCACAGCTCGCGCCACAGCGGGCGGTCGGGGCCCTCGGGCCCGCCGCCCTCGGACTCCTCGACCTTCTGCGACAGCGCCTCGTAGAAGGGCTCGCCGACGAGCAGGGCGACGGCGGTGAAGGTGAGCACCGACAGCAGCAGGCCCGAGGCGAACAGCAGCACGGTGAACGTGCCGCGCAGCAGTCCCGGCCAGGGCGAGTCCCAGTCGTCGGCGAAGGGCGTGGCCCAGGTCGCCAGGTCGTCGGCCCAGAAGGCCAGGGCGATCAGGGCCACCGTGTACAGCACGAGGGTGATCAGCGCGGGCAGCAGCCCGAACCCGAACCACCGCCCGTTGCGCAGGACCCACTTCTGGCCCTGCCCCAGGTACCGCATTCCGCTTCCGAGATCGCCCATGGGCGCACAGGGTAACGGGCCCGCCGCCCGCGCCGGGCGGCGGGCCCGTGGGCAGGGCTCGGCGTCAGTTGTGGCTGTGGAGCACCTCGTTGAGGCCGCCCCAGGAGCCGGAGCGCTGGAGGGCCTCGACGACTCCGGTGGTGGAGTTGCGGCGGAAGAGGAGGTTGCTCGCGCCGGACAGCTCCAGCGCCTTGACGACCTGGCCGTCGGGCAGGGTGACCCGGGTGCCGGCCGTCAGGTACAGGCCCGCCTCCACGATGCAGTCGTCGCCGAGCGAGATGCCCAGGCCCGCCTCGGCGCCGAGCAGGCAGCGCTTGCCGATGGAGATGGTCTGCTTGCCGCCGCCGGAGAGGGTGCCCATGATCGAGGCGCCGCCGCCGATGTCGGAGCCGTCGTCGACGACCACGCCCGCGCTGATCCGGCCCTCGACCATGGAGGTGCCCAGCGTCCCCGCGTTGAAGTTGACGAAGCCCTCGTGCATCACGGTGGTGCCGGAGGCGAGGTGGGCGCCCAGCCGCACGCGGTCGGCGTCGCCGATGCGCACGCCCTTGGGGATGACGTAGTCGGTCATCCGCGGGAACTTGTCGACGCTGGTCACCGCGAGGTTCCTGCCGGCGGCGCGGGCGGCCAGGCGGGTCTGCTCGACCCGGTCGACGGGGACGGGCCCGAGGTTCGTCCAGGCCACGTTGGCGAGCAGGCCGAAGATGCCGTCGAGGTTCTGGCCGTGCGGCTTGACCAGGCGGTGGCTGAGCAGGTGCAGCCGCAGGTAGACGTCGTGCGCGTCCAGCGGCTTGTCCTCCAGGGAGGTGATCACCGTGCGGACGGCGATGACCTCGACACCGCGGAGCGGGTCCGGGCCCAGCGCCTGCGGCGCGGCGTCGCCGAGCAGCTCGGCGGCGCGCTCGGCGGTCAGCCGCTCGGTCCCGGCCGGGCCGGGCTCCTCGACCAGCTCGGGCGCGGGGAACCAGGTGTCCAGAACGGCTCCGCCGTCGGAGGCGATGGTGGCGAGCCCGGCGGCGACGGCGCCGGTCCTGCGGAGGGAGGGTGCGGGTGCTTCGGTCATGCTCAAACGCTAACCGGACGCGCTCCGCGAACGCGAACCGGTCCACCGGCCGGACGTGCCGGAACGTGCCCGGTACGGCCGGCCGCGCGCGGTCGGGACGTCGCCGCGTGCCGTGCGCGCCGCGCGGCGGACTCCGCCGAGCCGGGAGCGGGCCGTGCCGGCCGCCGTCGCCGGCCGCCGTCGCGTCGGCCGGGTGTGAAGAGGCGGTGGAGGATCAGCGGAGAGCGACGTTCCGAGTCCCGATTGGTAACCACCAGACGCTTGAAGCCGCCGGCCGTTCCTAGGATGATCAGGCATTCCAGCGCCCGTGACGGACGCGGGTGGGCCCTGGCGCCATCAGCGCCGTGCCCGACCGATCGGCATCCGATGGATCACGAGAGTCGGCCGCTCCCGCAGGTCGCGTCCCCTCCCGGGCCTGGCGTTCCACCCTCTCCTGCCCGAGGACCCGATGACACAACACATACCAGAGGCGGTGTTCTGGTGCCTTGCCACAGCCGTTCCCGCGGTCGTGCTGCTGGTGCGTCAGAGCCGGATCAGCGCCCGCCTGCGCCGTCGTCTGACGAGTTCCGAAGCCGCCCTCCGCGCTCGTGAGGAGGAGGTCCGGCACCTCGTCGAAGTCCGGCTCTCCGCGCTGGTCGAGGCGCCCCACTGCGCCGCGTCCGTGCCCGGCCCGCTCGACGCGGAACTCGCCGCGACGGCGTACGGGGCGAACCTGGAGAAGGTCGTCGAGATGTTCACCGGCGCCGCCGAGGCGGCGCGCACCCGCGCCGACCAGTCGGCGAAGGCCGCGCTGAAGGGCGCGGTGCGCGCCCTCCAGGCCCTGGCGAACGAGCAGCAGCTGTCGATCTCGGACATGCAGGACCGGCACGACAACCCCGACGTGCTCCGCGACCTGCTGGAGATCGACCACGCCAACGCGCAGTTCGGCCGGAGGGCCCAGGCCATCTCCGTGCTCTGCGGCTCGTGGCCCGGACGGCAGCGGGTCGCCTCGCCGCTGATCGACGTCGTCCGCGGAGCCACGTCGCGGATCCGGGACTACCGCCGCGTCAAGGTCCACTCCCAGGTCGACATGGACGTGGTGAGCCGGGCCGTCGAGCCGGTGGTCCTCGCGGTCGCCGAGCTGCTGGACAACGCGGCGCGGCACTCCCAGCCGAACACCACCGTCGAGGTCGGCATCCGCTCCGCGCACAACGGTGCCTCCATCGTCATCGACGACGCGGGCGTCGGCATGGACACGAGCGAGATCGAGGAGGCCGCCCGGCGCCTGTCCGGCCGGGAGGACATCGACATCAACCGGCTCGGCGACCCGCCGCAGTTCGGCTTCGCCGTCATCGGCGTGCTCGCCGCCCGCTACGGCTTCACCGTCTCCGTCGACTCGCAGTCCCCCTACGGCGGTGTGCGGGCCGTCCTCTTCCTCCCCAACACGCTCCTCGAACGGAGCCGTCCCACCGAGCCGGCCGCCGCCGTCCGGGAGGTCGAGGCGCCGACCGCGCCGGAGCCCGCCCCGGTCCCGGCCGCGTCGGCCGAGACCGGCCCCGGCGAGGACGCCGCGGGCGAACCGGGCTCCCCGGCGGCGGTGCGGGAGTCCACGGTGGGGGGCCTGCCCAAGCGCCGCCGGCGCGCGCCCCGGTCCCAGGAGCCCGCGGTCGGCGCGGCCCCGGCCGACACCGGTCCCGCGCTGGTCCGCCCCGCCACCGAAACCGCCTCGCGCATGAGCGCTTTCGCCCGCGGCACCCGCTCGGGCCGCGGCGCATCCCCGGACAGTGAAGGGAACCTCCAGGAATGAACGGCCACATGACCAACGAGCTGGGATGGATGCTCGACGAGGTCCTGAAGGTGCCGGAAGCCCGCCACGCCATCCTGCTCTCCGCGGACGGCATGCTCCGCGCCCACTCCCAGGGCATCCAGCGCGACGAGGCCGAGCGGCAGGCCGCGGCCCTGTCCGGCCTGCAGTCGATCAGCCGCAGCACCGCCGAGTTCTGCGCGCACGAGTCGTCGCCGTGGCAGCAGACGCTCGTGGAGTTCGTCGACGGATACGTCTTCCTGGTGGCCGCCGGCGCGGGCGCCTACCTGGCGGTCTCCGCCGGCCAGGACGTCGACATGGAGGCGGTCACCTACAGCATGCACAAGCTGGTCGACCGGCTGGGCAAGGAGCTGACCACTCCGCCCCGGCAGGACCCCGCGCCCGGTATCGCATGACTCCGCCACGCCCCCGGCGTGAGAGAGGACTCGTCCGGCCGTACGTCGTCACGGACGGCCGAGCCCATCCGACGCGCAACGTACTGGACCTCGTGACGCTGGTGACCGCGGTGAGCGGCCGCCCCCTGAACGGCCTGAGCCCGGAGAAGCGCCGCGTCATGGAACTGTGCCGGGGAGGAGCGCTGTCGGTCGTCGAGGTCGCGGGGCACCTCGGTCTGGCCACGAGCGTCACCAAGGTGCTGCTCAGCGACCTCGTCGACAGCGGCCACATCACCGTCCGGCCCCCCATCCCCAAGGCACAACTTCCCGACGCCCAACTCCTGCAGGAGGTACTCGATGGGCTCCGCTCTCGCTTCTGACCGGGTCTATGTCGCGGACACGGTCACCACCGCGGTCAAGATCCTGATCGTGGGGCACTTCGCCGTCGGCAAGACCACGTTCGTCGGCACGCTCTCCGAGATCCGGCCGCTGCGCACCGAGGAGATCATGACGCAGGCCGGCGAGCTGATCGACGACCTGGCCGGGGTCCCCGACAAGACCACGACCACCGTCGCCATGGACTTCGGCCGTCTCACGCTCAGCGACTCGCTGGTGCTGTACCTGTTCGGCGCCCCCGGACAGAAGCGCTTCATGCAGCTGTGGAAGGACATGATGCACGGCGCCCTCGGCGCGCTGGTGCTGACGGACACCCGACGGCTCGACCAGTCCTTCGACATCATGAGCGTCCTGGAGGAGCACGGGATGCCGTACGCGGTCGCCGTCAACCAGTTCGACGGCGCGCCGGTCTTCCCCGAGGCGGAGATCCGCGAGGCCCTCGACCTCCTCCCGGAAACCCCCCTGGTCACCTGCGACGCGCGGGAGGCCGAATCGTCGTCCAGGGCGCTGATCGCCCTCATCGAGTACCTCCGGACCCGCGCCTCACAGGAGCAGCGATGACCACCTCCCGACCCGCCTCGGACGCCGTACCGCCGCCGGGCTGCCCGGCACACGCCCGCGGCGCGGCCACGGCCGCGGCCGACCACACCGGCTCCCGTGCCGTCGAGCGCATGTACGGCCCGGAGTTCGCCGCCGACCCCATGGCGACCTTCACGCGCCTGCGCGCCCACGGCTCCGTCGCGCCCGTGGAGATAGCGCCCGGCGTCGACGCCTGGGTGGTCGTCGGGTACGACACCGCCCTGGAGGTGCTGCGCAGCCCGGAGCGGTTCTCCAAGGACCCGCGCCGGTGGAAGGCGCTGGCCGACGGGAGGGTCCCGGCGGACAGCCCGGTCGTGCCGATGATGATGTACCGGCCGAACGCCCTGTGGACCGACGGCGAGGAGCACAGCCGTCTGCGCCGCGTCATCACCGAAAGCCTCGACCGCGTGGACCCCAACGCGCTGCGGGGCTACGTGGAGCGCAGCGCCGACACCCTCATCGACCGGCTCGGCCCCCGGGGGGAGGCCGACCTGCTCGGCGAGTACGGCGCCGTGCTGCCGCTGCTGGTCTTCGAGCAGCTCTTCGGCTGCCCGGAGGACATCGGGAGGAAGCTGGCCCGGGGCATGGCCGGGATCTTCGACGCCGACGCCGACTCCGAGAAGGCCAACGCCGTACTGGCCGAAGGCCTCGCGGAACTGGTCGCGCGCAAGCGGAGGCAGCCGGGGCCGGACGTGACGTCCTGGATGATGGCCCACCCCCACGGGCTCACCGACGAGGAGATGATCCACCAACTGGTGCTGTTGCTGGGCGCGGGCATCGAGGCCGAGCAGAACCTGATCTGCAACGGCCTGCGGCTGCTGCTGTCCGACGACCGGTTCGCCGGCGACCTGGCGGGCGGCAGCATGCCGGTCGAGGACGCGCTCGACGAGGTGCTGTGGACCGACCCGCCGATGGCCAACTACGCCGTCCACTACCCGATCCGGGACGTGGAGCTCGACGGGACCCTCGTGCGCGAGGGCGAGCCCATGCTGATGAGCTTCATCGCCGTGAACAACGATCCGGCCCTGGCCGGCGACCGCCGGACCGGCAACCGCGCCCACCTGGCGTGGGGCGTGGGCCCGCACACCTGCCCGGCGAAGAGCCCCGCCCGGCTGATCGCCGCGGTCGCCGTGGAGAAGCTCCTCGACCGCGTCCCCGACATCGAGCTGGCCGTCGGGGTGGAGGAGCTGGAGTGGCGGCAGGGGCCCTTCAACCGGAGCCTGGTCTCCCTGCCGGTGCGCTTCCCGCCGGTCGCCCCCGCTCGGCGGCCCGCCGAGGACCGCGGACGGGACGCGGAGCCGATCCCGCCGTCGTCGGTCCCCTCCGCGCCGGCGCCCGAGGCCGGGGGGACCGGTTCCGCGCACGACGCCCCGGGGCACTGGTGGGACTCCCTGGCGAGGTGGTGGCACGGACGGTAGCCGGCCCGGCTGCGCGACCCGCGGAAACGACACGGCCCGGGCCCGCCGGTGTGTGCCGGCGGGCCCGGGCCGTGGGCGCGGTCGTGCGCCCGCGTCCTCGGGGCCGTCCCCTCGGTGCGGGGTCTCAGACGTTGAAGCCCAGGGCGCGGAGCTGCTCGCGGCCCTCGTCGGTGATCTTGTCCGGGCCCCACGGCGGCATCCAGACCCAGTTGATCCTCAGATCGTTGACCAGGCCCTCGGTGGCCGACCGCGCCTGGTCCTCGATCACGTCGGTCAGCGGGCAGGCCGCGGACGTCAGGGTCATGTCCAGGGTGACGGTGTTGTCGTCGTCGATGTGGATGCCGTAGACCAGGCCCAGGTTGACGACGTCGATGCCCAGCTCGGGGTCCACCACGTCGTAGAGCGCCTCGCGGACCTCGTCCTCGCTCACCGGTGTCGTCGTGGTCGGGGTCTCGCTCATGCGGTCTTCTCCTCGGCCCTCTCCTCCGTGGAGCCGCCGCCCAGGGCCTGGGCGGTGGCGTCCTTCCATGCCATCCAGCTCAGCAGCGCGCACTTGACGCGTGCCGGGTACTTCGAGACCCCCGCGAACGCGACCGCGTCCTCCAGGATCTCCTCCATGGCGTCGTCCGGCTCGATCCGGCCCTTGGACTGCATCAGCTCCAGGAAGGTCTCCTGGATCCTGCGGGCCTCGTCGATCTCCTTGCCCACCAGCAGCTCGTTCAGCACCGAGGCGCTGGCCTGGCTGATGGAACAGCCCTGCCCCTCATAGCTGACGTCCGCGATGGTGGAGCCGTCCAGTTTCACCCGCAGCGTGACCTCGTCACCGCACGTCGGGTTGACGTGGTGCACCTCGGCGTCGCCGTCGCGGAGCCCCCGTCCGTGCGGGTGCTTGTAGTGGTCCAGGATCACGTCCTGGTACATGGAGTCAAGCTTCACGAGTCACCTTCAGCCGCTGCAGTCGTCCGTCACCGGTCACGGAACATCAACCGAAGAAGTTCCGCACGTGTTCCAGCCCTTCCACCAGGGCGTCGACCTCGGCGGGGGTGGAGTACAGATAGAACGACGCTCGCGTGGTCGCGGGAATTCCGTACCGGAGGCACACGGGTCGGGCGCAGTGGTGGCCGACCCGGACGGCGATGCCCTGCTCGTCGAGCACCTGCCCCACGTCGTGGGGGTGGATGTCGCCGAGCGTGAAGGAGATCGCCGCGCCCCGGTCCTCGGCCGTGGTCGGCCCGATGATCCGCAGGGAGGGGACCTCCTGCAGCCTGGCGACCGCGTACTCGGTGAGCGCGTGCTCGTGGGCCGCGATGCGCTCCATGCCGATCGAGGCGAGGTAGTCCACGGCGGCGCCCAGCCCGATGGCCTGGGCGATCGGCGGGGTGCCCGCCTCGAACTTGTGCGGGGCGGGGGCGTAGGTGGAGGAGTGCATCGAGACGGTCTCGATCATCTCGCCGCCGCCGAGGAACGGCGGCAGGTCCTCCAGCAGCTCCTGCCGTCCCCACAGCACGCCGATGCCGGTCGGGCCGCACATCTTGTGGCCGGTGAAGGCCACGAAGTCGGCCTGGAGCGCCTGCACGTCCAGCGGCATGTGCGGGGCGGCCTGGGAGGCGTCGACGACCACGAGGGCGCCGACCTCCTGGGCGCGGCGGACGATCGTCTCGACCGGGTTGACCGTGCCCAGGATGTTGGAGACCAGCACGAACGAGACGACCTTGGTCCGCTCGGTGATGACCTCCTCGATGTTCGACAGGTCCAGGCGCCCGTCGTCGGTGAGGCCGAACCACTTCAGCTTCGCGCCCGTGCGCTGCGCGAGCAGCTGCCACGGCACGATGTTGGAGTGGTGCTCCATCTCCGTGATGACGATCTCGGTCCGGTCGTCGACGCGGTACGGCTCGTCCGCCCAGCCGAGCATGTTCGCCACGAGGTTGAGCGACTCCGAGGCGTTCTTGGTGAAGACCACCTCGTCGCGGCTGGGTGCGTTGACGAAGGCGGCGACCTTGTCGCGCGCGCCCTCGTACAGTGCCGTGGCCTCCTCGGCGAGCACGTGCACGCCGCGGTGGACGTTGGCGTTGTGTCGCACGTAGTAGTCGTTCAGCACGTCGAGTACCTGGTTCGGCTTCTGCGAGGTCGCCGCGTTGTCCAGGTACACGATCCTCTTGCCGTCGTGGACCGTGCGGTCCAGGACGGGGAAGTCCTTGCGGATCGCCTCTGTGTCGAGAAGGCCCGGCAGCTGTGTCACGCCCTTGTTCCTCCGTTCGCCCCGTCGCCTCGGCGGCCGGGGACGGCCCCCGGCCGCGAGGCCGGGGGCGTGGTGCTGTCACCCGCCCGGCGGGGCCGGGCGGGACGGTCGGTGGCCCGCGGATCCGCGGTGGCCCGGCGCGTGGAGGTCACGCGGCCTGGCCGCCCTTCACATAGGCCTCGTAGCCCTCTTCCTCCAGCTTGTCCGCCAGCTCCGGGCCGCCGGACTCGGCGATCCGTCCGGCCGCGAAGACGTGGACGTGGTCGGGCTTGATGTAGCGCAGGATACGCGTGTAGTGGGTGATCAGCAGGGTGCCGACCTCGCCGGTCTCGCGGACGCGGTTCACGCCCTCGGAGACGATGCGCAGGGCGTCCACGTCCAGACCGGAGTCGGTCTCGTCGAGGATCGCGACCTTCGGCCGGAGCAGCTCCAGCTGGAGGATCTCGTGGCGCTTCTTCTCACCGCCGGAGAAGCCCTCGTTGACGTTCCGCTCGGCGAAGGAGGGGTCGATGTGGAGGCGCTCCATGGCCTCCTTGACCTCCTTCACCCAGGTGCGCAGCTTGGGGGCCTCGCCGCGGACGGCGGTGGCGGCGGTGCGCAGGAAGTTGGAGACGGACACGCCGGGGACCTCGACCGGGTACTGCATGGCGAGGAAGAGGCCGGCACGGGCGCGCTCGTCGACCGACATCTCCAGGACGTCCTCGCCGTCCAGGGTCACGGTGCCGCCGGTGATCGTGTACTTCGGGTGCCCCGCCAGCGAGTAGGCGAGGGTGGACTTTCCGGAGCCGTTCGGGCCCATGATCGCGTGCGTTTCGCCCTGCTTCACGGTCAGGTCGACGCCGCGCAGAATCTCCCGGGGGCCGTTCTCGGCCTCGACGGAGACGTGCAGGTCGTGGATCTCAAGCGTTGCCATGGGGCTTCAGGACTCCTGGGTGAGGGAGACGAGCACGGCCGCGTCGGGGCCGTCTCCTTCGATCTTGACGGGGTATACGGGGACGGGACGCGTGGCGGGCAGGCCGGAGGGCTTGCCGGTGCGCAGGTCGAAGCTGGAGCCGTGCAGCCAGCACTCGATCTGGCAGTCCTCCACCTCGCCCTCGGACAGGGAGACGTTCGCGTGCGAGCAGATGTCGTGGATCGCGAAGACCTCGCCCTCGGTGCGGACGAGGGCGACCGGCGTACCGCCGATCTCCACCCGGTGGGGGGTGTCCTCCTCCAGTTCGCCGAGCGTCGCGACGCGCACGAAACCCTCCGTGCCCGCCGTGTCTTCAGCGGTGCTCATGCGACCGACTCCTCCAGCTCTTCCTCGATCTTGGCGATCAGGCGGTCCTGGAGGTCCGGCAGGCCGATCTGCTGGACGAGCTCGGCGAAGAAGCCGCGCACCACCAGCCGGCGGGCCTCCTTCTCCGGGACGCCGCGGGCCATCAGGTAGAAGAGCTGCTCGTCGTCGAAGCGGCCGGTGGCCGAGGCGTGGCCGGCGCCGACGATCTCACCGGTCTCGATCTCCAGGTTGGGGACCGAGTCCACCCGCGCGCCGTCGGTGAGGACGAGGTTGCGGTTGAGCTCGTAGGTGTCGGTGCCCAGGGCCGTGGAGCGGATCAGCACGTCGCCGATCCACACCGCGTGGGCGTCCTCGCCCTGGAGGGCGCCCTTGTAGACGACGTTGCTCCGGCAGTTCGGCGTCTCGTGGTCGACGAAGAGCCGGTGCTCCTGGTGCTGGCCGTTGTCGGTGAAGTACAGGCCGTACAGCTCGGCCTCGCCGCCGGGGCCCGCGTAGTTGACGCGCGGGTGGAGGCGCACCAGGTCGCCGCCGAAGGTGACGACCACGGACTTGAACGTGGCGTCACGGCCGACCAGCGCGTTGTGCTGGGAGCAGTGCACGGCCGTGTCGTCCCAGTCCTGGACGGAGACGACCGTCAGCTTGGCGCCGTCGCCGAGCACGTACTCGACGTTGGCGGCGCGCACGGCGTCACCGGTGTGGTCGATGACGACCACGGCCTCGGCGAAGGCCCCCAGCTCGAAGACGGTGTGGCCGTAGGAGACACCGCCCTGGCCCTGCACGCTGAGCCGGATCGGCTCGTCGAGCACGGTCTCCTTGGGCACGGTGACGACCGTCGCCTTCTCGAAGGAGCTGTACGCCTGCGCCGCGACCCGGTCGGCCGGGACGCCGGCCCGGCCGAGGCGGGGGTCGTCGCGGCCGACGGTCTCGACGGTCACGCCGTCGGGCGCGGAGACCTCGGCCTTGACGCTGCCGTCCGGGGCGGCGGTGCCGTCGTGCAGGCCGCGCAGGCGCTCCAGGGGAGTGAAGCGCCACTCCTCCTCGCGGCCGTGCGGGACGGGGAAGTCGGCCACGTCGAAGGACGGCGGCGCGCTCATCCGCGTGGCGATGGTGGACTCGGCGGCCACCGCGATCGCTCCGGTGGTCGTGGACCCCGCCGGAATGTTCTGAGCCTCAGCCATGGCTGTCGTGTTGCTCGCTCTCTTCTGTCTGTTGTTCGCTCGCCTCCGGACTCCCCCGGCTGTCGCCGGGAGGTGCCCCCACGGGCCCGGTGCCGACACTCCTCGGAGTCGCGCTTCGCTCGTTCCTCGCCGCGCTCGTCCTCGTCGCCTTCGACACCGGCGCGCCCTTCGGCTCGCTCACGTCACGGGTGGCAGGGCGGCACCGGCCGGAGTGGCCGGTGCCCGCCCGGGACGGCCGGGTCAGCCGACCGCGCCCTCCATCTGCAGCTCGATCAGCCGGTTCAGCTCCAGCGCGTACTCCATGGGGAGTTCCTTGGCGATCGGCTCGACGAAGCCGCGCACGATCATCGCCATCGCCTCGTCCTCGGAGAGGCCGCGCTGCATGAGGTAGAAGAGCTGGTCGTCGCTGACCTTGGAGACCGTCGCCTCGTGGCCCATCGTCACGTCGTCCTCGCGGACGTCGACGTACGGGTAGGTGTCCGAGCGCGAGACGGTGTCCACCAGCAGCGCGTCGCACAGCACGTTGGACTTGGAGCCCTCGGCGCCCTCGGCGATCTCGATCAGACCGCGGTAGGAGGTGCGGCCGCCGCCCCGCGCCACCGACTTGGAGACGATGTTGGACGAGGTGTTGGGCGCCATGTGCACCATCTTGGCGCCGGCGTCCTGGTGCTGGCCCTCGCCCGCGAAGGCGACCGAGAGGGTCTCGCCCTTGGCGTGCTCGCCCATCAGGTAGACGGCCGGGTACTTCATCGTCACCTTGGAGCCGATGTTGCCGTCGACCCACTCCATGGTCGCGCCCTCGTAGGCCACGGCGCGCTTGGTGACCAGGTTGTAGACGTTGTTCGACCAGTTCTGGATGGTCGTGTACCGGCAGCGGGCGCCCTTCTTGACGATGATCTCCACGACCGCGGAGTGCAGCGAGTCCGACTGGTAGATCGGCGCGGTGCAGCCCTCGACGTAGTGGACGTAGGCGTCCTCGTCGACGATGATCAGCGTCCGCTCGAACTGGCCCATGTTCTCGGTGTTGATCCGGAAGTAGGCCTGGAGCGGGATGTCCACGTGGACGCCCTTGGGCACGTAGATGAACGAGCCGCCGGACCACACCGCGGTGTTCAGCGCGGCGAACTTGTTGTCGCCGGACGGGATGACGGTGCCGAAGTACTCCTGGAACAGCTCCGGGTGCTCCCTGAGCGCCGTGTCGGTGTCCAGGAAGATGACGCCCTGCTTCTCCAGGTCCTCGCGGATCTGGTGGTAGACCACCTCGGACTCGTACTGGGCGGCGACGCCGGCGACCAGGCGCTGCTTCTCCGCCTCGGGGATGCCCAGCTTGTCGTAGGTGTTCTTGATGTCCTCCGGGAGGTCCTCCCAGGACTGGGCCTGCTTCTCGGTGGACCGCACGAAGTACTTGATGTTGTCGAAGTCGATGCCGCTGAGGTCCGACCCCCAGTTGGGCATGGGCTTCTTCTCGAAGAGCCTCAGGGCCTTCAGCCGACGCTTCAGCATCCACTCCGGCTCGGACTTCTTCGCCGAGATGTCGCGGACGACCTCCTCGGAGAGGCCACGCTTGGCCGACGCGCCGGCGGCGTCCGGGTCGGCCCAGCCGTACTCGTACTTGCCCAGGCCCTCCAGCTCAGGGTGGGCAGTCTCCGTGGGGAGAGTCATGCGGGGTTCCTCCCGGCTGTGCTTGCAGATGCTGTGGTGGTCTTGGGGGTGGGTCCGGGGACTGTCCCGGGGATGAACGTCGTGCACACGCCGTCGCCGTGGGCGATGGTGGCCAGACGCTGTACGTGGGTGCCGAGCAGGCGGGAGAAGACCTCGGTCTCCGCCTCGCACAGCTGCGGGAACTGTTCGGCGGCGTGGGCCACCGGGCAGTGGTGCTGACAGAGCTGCTCTCCGCTGGAGGCGGGCGCGCTGCGCGCAGTGGCAGCGTACCCGTCCCGGGAGAGGGCCTCGGCCAACACCCTGGCGCGGTCCTCGGGAGCCGCCCGCTCCAGTTCCGCGCGGTACCGCTCGGCCTGCGCGGCGACCCGCGCACGGGCGAAGGCCGCCACCGCGGCCCGGCCCTTCTCGCCGCCGCCCGCCGCCTGCGCTATCCAGCGCATGGCGTCGACGGCCAGTTGGTCGTACGCCTGGTCGAACGCGCCGCGACCGCGGTCGGTGAGCGCGAAGACCTTGGCGGGACGGCCCCGGCCGCGCGAGCCGTAGACCCGCTTCTCGCGGGGCTCCACGACCCCCTCGGAGACGAGGGCGTCGAGGTGGCGGCGGACCGCCGCCTGGGTCAGCTCCAGGCGTTGGGCCAGTTCGGCCGCGGTGGAGGGACCGTGGTCGAGGATGGAACGCGCGACCCTGTTGCGGGTGCCGTGCTGCTCGTCCGGCGCGGAGTGCGCGGGGGCACGGGTGTCGCCGGTGCCGTGGTGGACCGTCATGACTTCTCGCGCCTCCTCACGTCCGTACCGTTCCGTCGGGCCGAGTGCCGTCCCGCCGGGCGCGCCTTTTTCACAACGCTATTGTTGCGTAATTCAAAGGAACGCGGCAAGCCGCGCTCTGACCAGCCGGAATGGGATGCGTCACGTAAGGCATGCCTTACTCGGCGGCACCCGGCGGGCCGTCCCGCGCGCCCGCGAGCGCCGCGCGGCCCCGGGCCGTCGCCGGTGGCCGCCGCTCCCTAGACTCGCCCCTATGCGAGACACGGCGGCCGTCGAGGTCGCGGGACTGGTGAAGCGGTACGGGGACCGGACCGCGGTGAACGGGCTGGACCTCACCGTCGGACGCGGCACCGTGACCGCCGTCCTCGGCCCCAACGGCGCCGGGAAGACCACCACCATCGAGACCTGCGAGGGCTACCGCCGCCCCGACGCGGGCACCGTCCGCGTCCTGGGCCTGGACCCGATCGCCGACGCGGCGGCCCTGCGCCCCCGGATCGGCGTGATGCTCCAGAGCGGCGGGGTCTACCCCACCGTCCGCGCCGCGGAGATGCTGCGCCACATGGCCGCGCTCCACGCCCGTCCGCTGGACGTGGACGCGCTGATCGAACGGCTGGGGCTCGCCGGCTGCGGCCGCACCCCCTACCGGCGGCTGTCGGGCGGCCAGCAGCAGCGGCTCGCGCTGGCCATGGCCATCGTCGGACGGCCGGAGCTGGTCTTCCTCGACGAGCCGACCGCCGGCCTGGACCCCCAGGCCCGGCGGGCCGCCTGGGACCTGGTGCGCGAGCTGCGCGCGGACGGGGTGACGGTGGTGCTGAGCACCCACTTCATGGACGAGGCCGAGGAGCTGTCCGACGACGTGGCCATCATCGACGAGGGCCGGGTGATCGCGCGGGGCAGCCCCGAGGAGCTGTGCCGCGGCGGCGCCGAGAACACGCTGCGCTTCACCGGCCGTCCCGGACTCGACCTGCGCTCGCTGCTCAAGGCGCTGCCCGCCGGCACCGCCGCCGCCGAGCCGGTCCCGGGCTCGTACCGGCTGACCGGGGCCGTGGACCCCCACCTGCTGGCCACGGTGACGTCCTGGTGCGCGCAGAACGGGGTGATGCCGGACGGCATCTCGGTCGAGCGGCGCACGCTGGAGGACGTCTTCCTGGAGCTGACGGGCAAGGAGCTGCGGTCGTGAACGCGAGGACGACGGAGACCACGGGGCACGGCACGTACGCCCCCCGGCCGGGCGCCGCGCCGCTGCCGCGGATGATCGCCGCGCAGGCCGCGCTGGAGACCCGGCTGCTGCTGCGCCACGGCGAGCAGCTGCTGCTGACGATCGTCATCCCGACGCTGCTGCTGGTGCTGTTCGGCGCCGTGGACATCGTCGACCTCTCGGACGCCGACGGCGGGGGCGGGCGCGTGGACTTCCTCGCACCGGGCGTGCTGGCGCTGGCCGTGCTCTCCACCGCCTTCACCGGTCAGGCCATCTCCACCGGCTTCGAGCGGCGCTACGGCGTGCTCAAGCGGCTGGGCGCCTCGCCGCTGCCGCGCTGGGGGCTGATGACCGCCAAGACGTGCGCGGTGCTGGTGACCGAGGTGCTGCAGGTGGCGCTGCTGACCTCGGTCGCCTTCGCGCTGGGCTGGTCGCCGCACGGCCACCCGCTCGCCGTGGCGCTGCTGCTGGTCGCCGGGACGGCCGCCTTCTCCGGGCTCGGCCTGCTGATGGCCGGGACGCTCCGGGCCGAGGCGACGCTGGCGGGGGCGAACCTGGTCTTCGTCCTGCTGCTGGTGGGCGGCGGGGTGGTCGTCCCGCTGGAGAGGTTCCCCGCCCCGGTGCGCGAGGTGCTGGAGTGGCTGCCGATCTCCGCGCTCTCCGACGGGCTGCGGGACGTGCTGCGCGACGGCGCCGGGATGCCGTGGGGGAATCTGGCGGTCCTCGCGGTGTGGGCGGTGGCGGGCCTGGCCGCCGCGGCCCGGTTCTTCCGCTGGGAGTAGGCGCCTCGGCGGGCCCGGTGTGCGCAAGGCGACAGCCCTCCCCCCGCCCTCTCGCGCCCCCCTCGTGAAAGTTCGCACAAGCACGCGCCTACGATGGGTCCGTGCCCAATCTGCTCGAATTCGCGCGGAACCCCGTCGCGTACGTCGCCAGGCGCTGGACCCCCACCCAGCGCATCGTGGAGCGCGCCACCCTGACCGCGCTCGTCATGAGCGTGGTCATCGTGGTCACCGGTGGGGTGGTGCGGCTGACCGGCTCGGGGCTGGGCTGCGAGACCTGGCCCAAGTGCAGCGGCGACAGTCTCATCGCCACGCCCGAGATGGGGCTCCACGGCGCCATCGAGTTCGGCAACCGCCTGCTGACGTACGTGCTGTGCGCCGCCGTCGGCTGGGCGATCCTCGCCGTGCGCTCCGCCGAGCCGCGCCGCCGGAGCCTGTCGCAACTGGCCTGGGCGCAGTTCTGGTTGGTCGTCGCCAACGCCCTGATGGGCGGCGCGACCGTGCTGATGGAGCTCAACCCGTACACCGTCGCCGCCCACTTCCTGCTCGCCACCGCGCTGCTCACGATCGCCGCCGTGACCTGGCTGCGCTCGCGCGAGGGCGACGAGGGGCCGCGTCCGCTGGCGGGGCCGCGGATCAGGCAGCTCGCGGCGGCGCTGACGGCCGTGGCCGTGGTGCTGATCGTCGTCGGCACCGTGGTCACCGGCACGGGCCCCCACGCGGGCGACAGCAGCGACGTGCCGCGGATGGAGCTGATGAGCTGGGAGGCGGCCGCCCGGGTGCACGCCCTGTCCGCCTGGGCCGTGGTGGGCCTGACGGTGCTGCTGTGGCTGGCGCTGCGCGCCGTGGACGCCCCCAGGGGTCCGCTCGCCCGTGCCCGGGAGTTGCTGCTGGTGCTGCTGGCCCAGGGCGTGATCGGCTACGTGCAGTACTTCACCGAGCTGCCCGAGGTGCTGGTCGGGCTCCACCTGTTCGGCTCCTGCCTGGTGTGGATCTTCGTCCTGCGGGTGCTGCTGGCGCTGCGCGAGCGCGGTCTGCCGCCCGTCGCCGACCCCGTCGCGGACTCCGCTCCCGAGGCGGTGCGGGATCAGCCCGCGCCCGCCGCCCCGGCCGGGTCCGGCGCGGCGGCCGGCCGGTAGACGCGGCGGGCGTTCCCGCCGCCCACCAGCGCCGCGATGCGCCGCGCGTCCTCCCGGGTGCAGTCGCCGTCCTCCGTCCAGGACGACAGCAGCCGCTCCAGCGCGCGGGTGAACAGCCTCGCCCCGACCACGTACAGCTCCGGCAGCCCCCGGGCCCGGGTGGAGAACATCAGCTTGCCGAACGGCGCCTCGCCCAGGGTCTCCGCCGGGTCCGGCCCGACGTCGGCGTAGACGTGGGGGAACGCCGCGGCCATCCGTGCCGCGGCGCGGTGGTGCGGGACGCTCGGCAGCAGGACCACCGGCACTCCCAGGCCCGCGGTCGCCGCCAGGAACCCGGCGAGCGGTCCGGGGTCGGCACAGTGGAGCTGGACGGGACGGCCGGTGGTCAGCGCGCTCCACAGCAGGTGGCGGACGAGCGCGGGTTCGGTGCGGCGGTCCGCCGGGCCCCGGTGGCGGTCGCGGTCGCGCAGCCGGCGTTCGGCCGCCCGGAGGACCTCTCGGAGCTCGGGCGGCGCCGCCTCCAGGAAGCCGCCGCCGGAGACGAAGGCGACGGCGGTGCGGGCGGCCGTGTGGAGGGCCTCGGCGGTGCCGGAGACGAACGAGGCGACCGTGCCGGAGCCGGCCGCGACCCCGTCGGCCAGCCGCTCCAGGTCCACGATCCGGTGGACGGCGCCGTCGGCGAGGTCGGCCAGGGCGGCGAGGCCGGGGGCGTCCGGATCGGCGGAGTCGCGGGGGCCGTCGGCCACCAGGAACGTCCCCGTGCCGCTGCCCCGCAGCAGCGCCCGTCCCGCGGCGTAGGCGCCCAGCTCGCGGCGGCGGGCCAGGTAGCGGGCGGGCGCGCAGTGCGGTTCGAGACCGAGCAGGGGCGGGCACCAGCGCCGTACCGCCAGACCGAGCCGGGTGTCGAAGAACGTCCCCGTGAGCGGGTGCGCGCCGCCGCCTTCGACGGCGCCTCCGACGGCGGCGGCCAGCCACCTCTCGAAGCCCGCCGGACCCACCTCCCCGCGCAGGATCCCGCGGCTGTGGTGGTCGACCAGGGGCTCCATGCCCTGACCAACGCGCGAGGGCCCGTCAGGTGTCGCGCCCGATGCGGTCCTCAGCGGTTCTCCGGGCCTCCGAGCTGGATGCCGGCCATCCGCTCCCACTCGTAGGGGCCGGTGCGGATGCGGGCGGCGAGGTCGCCGTCGAGGTCCGCGTGGAGGGTGACCCCGGCCTTCTCGGCGGCCTTCTCCGCGACCTCCCGGGAGGGGGCCACCAGGTCGCCCCAGCCGCCGTCGGCGCCGACGAGGACGAGGCGCACGCCGCGCTGTCCGAGGTAGGCGATCTGGCCGTCGGCGCTGCCGCCGCGCTCCTTGGCGAACGCGGCGATCTCCTTGGCGAGCTTCGTCACCCAGCGCTGCGCCCGGGCGTCGGACCTGGTCTCTTCCGCCTGCTGTGTCTTGGCCATGAACAGGATGCTACCGATGGGTAGATCACCTGGCGACCGCGGCCCGGAGTGGCCTGTGCCACTCCGGGCGCCCCCGCGGCGTCACCGCAGGAACGGGTCCACCGCCACCGCCAGGAACAGCAGCGACACATAGGTGATCGACCAGTGGAACAGCCGCATCTCCTTGAGCTTGGCCCCGGTGATGCCGGCCTTGGCGCGGGCCTGGAGGGCGTGGGCCTCCTTCAGCCACCAGGCGCCCGCGGCGATCGCGACGAGCGGGTAGAACCACCCGACGTACCCCAGCGGCCACAGGGCCAGGGAGACGGCCACCATGATCCAGCTGTAGACGACGATCTGCCGGGCCACGACCTTGTTGCCCGCGACGACCGGGAGCATCGGCACCCCGACGCGCGCGTAGTCGTCCTTGACCTTCATCGACAGCGGCCAGTAGTGCGGCGGCGTCCAGAAGAAGACGACCAGGAAGAGGACGACGGCGGCCCAGCTCACCTCGTTGGTCACCGACGACCAGCCGATGAGGACCGGCATGCAGCCCGCGATGCCGCCCCAGACGATGTTCTGGGCGGTGCGCCGCTTGAGGATCATCGTGTAGCCGACGACGTAGAAGAGCAGGGCGCCCAGGGCCAGGGCGGCCGAGAGCCAGTTGACCGTCAGGCCGAACCAGACGGTGGAGACCACGGCCAGGGTGAGGCCGAACGCCAGCGCCTCGCGCGGCGAGACGACTCCGGTCACCAGCGGACGCCGCTCGGTGCGGTGCATCAGCGCGTCGATGTCCCGGTCGAGGTACATGTTGAGCGCGTTGGCACCGCCGGCCGACAGGTAGCCGCCGACGCAGGTGGCCAGCACCAGCCACAGGTCGGGGACCCCCTGCGCGGCGAGGAACATCACCGGGACGGTGGTGGTCAGCAGCAGTTCGATGATCCGCGGCTTGGTCAGCGCCACGAAGCCCTTGATACGGGCCCCGAGCGGCCGGTGTACTGGGCTCGAATCGAGCTCCCCCACGGCCCTCCGGGCGTGGGCGGTACCCCCACCCGCGGGACGGGATTCGACGGCCGTCACGGACACCCCTGATCACAGTGCGACATGCGCGGCTCGCGCCGCGTGGGAACAGACGAGCCACGGCCGGAGAAGGTCCGGTCGCGACTCGCGCGTACCACGCCACTGTAGACGCTGGCCATACGCCGCTCCGCCCCGGGGTGGCCCGTGTTGGCGCACCCCGGCTCCGGACGGGGCCCGTCGCGGAGGGGACGCGGATCCGTCGCGGAGGAGGACGCGGACCCGCCGCGGACGGCCGCGCTCATGTGCGCTCCGTGTTCATCACATGCCCACCGAAGGGCCGACGCGCGCCCGATTCGAGGTGTTTCGCGCACCGGGCCCTCCGGGGCTTTGCTCAAAGGATGAGCGGCGGAAATGGGGGAACACCGGCGGGGGTACGCTCGACATCGCCCGGTGTGACCCAACGGACACCGGCCTTCGACATGTGGAGAGGAGCCCTGACGCAGGGTGAGCACCAAGCCGACCACCACAGACCTCGAGTGGACCGAACTGGATCAGCGGGCTGTCGACACCGTCCGAGTCCTGGCCATGGACGCCGTGCAGAAAGTCGGCAACGGCCATCCGGGGACGGCCATGAGCCTGGCTCCCGCGGCGTACCTGCTCTTCCAGAAGCTGATGCGCCACGACCCGTCGGACGCGCGCTGGGCCGGCCGGGACCGGTTCGTCCTCTCCCCGGGCCACACCAGCCTGACCCTCTACATCCAGCTCTACCTGTCCGGCTACGGACTGGAGCTGGAGGACCTGAAGGCCTTCCGCACCTGGGGCAGCAAGACCCCCGGCCACCCGGAGTACGGCCACACCGTCGGAGTGGAGACCACCACCGGCCCGCTGGGGCAGGGCATCGCCAACGCCGTGGGCATGGCGATGGCCGCCCGGTACGAGCGGGGGCTGTTCGACCCCGACGCCGCTCCGGGCACCTCCCCCTTCGACCACACCATCTGGACGATCGTCTCCGACGGCGACCTGGAGGAGGGCGTCTCCGCCGAGGCGTCCTCACTGGCCGGCCACCAGAAGCTGGGCAACATCGTCGCCCTGTACGACGACAACCACATCTCCATCGAGGGCGACACCGCGACCGCCCTGTCGGAGGACGTCCTGCGGCGGTACGAGGCGTACGGCTGGCACGTCCAGCGCATCGAGCAGGCGCCCAACGGCGACTTCGACGTGAAGGCGCTGTACGCGGCGCTGAAGGCGGCGCAGGAGGAGACCGAGCGGCCCTCGATCATCGCCGCCCGGACGATCATCGCCTGGCCCGCGCCGAACGCCCAGAACACCGAGGCCGCGCACGGTTCCGCGCTGGGCGCGGAGGAGGTCGCCGCCACCAAGCGCGTGCTGGGCTTCGACCCCGAGAAGGACTTCGAGGTCGCCGAGGACGTCCTCGCGCACGCCCGCAAGGTCGTCGACCGGGGCCGCGAGGCGCGCGCCGCGTGGGACAAGCGGTTCGCCGAGTGGCGCGAGGCCAACCCCGAGCGCGCCGCCGAGTACGACCGGATCGCCGCCGGAAAGCTCCCCGAGGGCTGGGAGAAGGCCCTGCCGGTCTTCGAGGCGGGCAAGGACGTGGCGACCCGCAAGGCGTCCGGCGCGGTGCTCAAGGCGCTGGGCGGGGTGATCCCCGAGCTGTGGGGCGGCTCCGCCGACCTCGCGGGCTCCAACAACACCACCATCGACGCCTCGTCGTCCTTCCTCCCGGCGGACAACCCGCTGCCGGAGGCGAACCCGTACGGCCGCACGATCCACTTCGGCATCCGCGAGCACGCCATGGGCTCGACCATGAACGGCATCGCGCTGCACGGCAACACCCGGATCTACGGCGGCACCTTCCTGGTGTTCTCCGACTACATGCGCCCGGCGGTGCGACTGGCGGCGCTGATGAAGCTGCCGGTCACCTACGTGTGGACGCACGACTCCATCGGTCTGGGCGAGGACGGGCCGACCCACCAGCCGGTGGAGCACCTGGCGGCGCTGCGCGCCATCCCGGGCCTGAACATGGTCCGCCCGGCGGACGCCAACGAGACGGCCATCGCCTGGCGCGAGATCATGCGCCGCCACGGCGAGCGTCCGGCCCCGCACGGCATCGCGCTGACCCGTCAGAACGTGCCGACCTACGAGCCGAACGAGGACGCCGCCCGCGGCGGGTACGTGATGTTCGAGGCGGAGGACTCGGAGGGGCGGGCCGCCGAGCCGCGGGTCGTGCTCATCGCCACCGGCTCCGAGGTGCAGTTGGCCGTCGCCGCCCGCGCGACGCTCCAGGCCGAGGGCGTGCCCACCCGCGTGGTGTCGATGCCGTGCCTGGAGTGGTTCGAGGAGCAGGACCGGGCGTACCGCGACAGCGTCCTGCCGCCCTCGGTGAAGGCGCGCGTGGCGGTCGAGGCCGGTGTCGGGCTGACCTGGCACCGGTACGTGGGCGACGCCGGACGGATCGTCTCCCTGGAGCACTTCGGCGCCTCGGCCGACTACAAGGTGCTCTTCCGCGAGTTCGGCCTGACGCCCGAGGCCGTCGTCGCCGCCGCCCGGGAATCGATCGACGCCGCCGCACGCTGACGCCAACAGGCACAGAATCAGGAGATGCATTTGCCATGACAGACGCACTCAAGCGCCTCACCGACGAAGGCGTCGCGATCTGGCTGGACGACCTGTCGCGCCGGCGCATCACGTCCGGCAACCTCGCCGAGCTGCGGGACGAGCAGCACGTGGTGGGTGTCACCACGAACCCGTCGATCTTCCAGAAGGCGATCTCCGAGGGACACGGCTACGACCGCCAGCTCTCCGACCTGGCCTCGCGCGGGGTGACGGTGGAGGAGGCCATCCGGATGATCACCACCGCCGACGTCCGGGACGCCGCCGACGTGCTGCGCCCGGTCTACGACGCCACCGGCGGTCTGGACGGCCGGGTCTCCATCGAGGTGGACCCGCGGCTGGCCCACGCCACGCAGCCGACGGTCGCCGAGGCCAAGCAGCTCGCCTGGCTGGTGGACCGCCCCAACACCTTCATCAAGATCCCCGCCACCCGCGCCGGACTCCCGGCGATCACGGAGACCATCGCCGCGGGCATCAGCGTCAACGTCACGCTGATCTTCTCCATCGAGCGCTACCGCATGGTGATGGACGCCTACATCGAGGGTCTGGAGAAGGCCCGGGAGAAGGGTCTGGACCTGTCCGAGATCCACTCCGTGGCGTCGTTCTTCGTCTCCCGGGTGGACACCGAGATCGACAAGCGACTGACCGCCCTGGGCACCGACGAGGCCTTGGCGCTGAAGGGCAAGGCGGCGCTGGCCAACGCCCGTCTGGCCTACCAGGCGTACGAGGAGGTCGTCGCCTCCGACCGCTGGACGTCCCTGGAGGCCGCCGGCGCCAACCGGCAGCGTCCGCTGTGGGCCTCCACCGGCGTGAAGGATCCGTCCTACCCCGACACCCTCTACGTCACCGAGCTGGTCGCCCCCGGCACCGTGAACACCATGCCGGAGTCCACCCTGCGGGCCGTCGCCGACCACGGCGAGGTCACCGGCGACACGGTGCGCGGCACCTACGAGCAGGCCCGCGCCGACCTCGACGCGATCGCCAAGCTCGGCATCGACTACGACGAGGTCGTCGAACTGCTGGAGGTGGAGGGCGTCGAGAAGTTCGAGAAGTCCTGGAACGACCTCCTGGCGTCCACCGAGGCCGAACTGAGGCGTCTCGCCCCGAAGGAGGCATGACGCAGGTGACCGACGCAGCCAACCCGCTGCGTGACGCACAGGACCGACGGCTCCCGCGCATCGCGGGGCCGTCGGGCCTGGTGATCTTCGGCGTCACGGGCGATTTGTCACGAAAGAAGTTGATGCCGGCGGTGTACGACCTCGCCAACCGGGGTCTGCTGCCGCCGGGTTTCTCCCTGATCGGCTTCGCCCGTCGCGACTGGGCGGACCAGGACTTCTGCCAGGTCGTGTACGAGTCCGTCAAGCAGTACGCCCGCACCCCCTTCCGCGAGGAGGTGTGGCGGCAGCTCGGCGAGGGCATGCGGTTCGTGCCCGGCGTCTTCGACGACGACGACGCCTTCCGCTCCCTGAAGGCGACCATCGAGGACCTGGACAAGTCGCGCGGCACCGGCGGCAACTTCGCCTTCTACCTCTCGGTGCCCCCGAAGTTCTTCCCCACGGTCCTCCAGCAGTTGAAGAAGCACGGGCTGACCGACGCCCCGGAGGGCTCCTGGCGCCGCGCGGTCATCGAGAAGCCCTTCGGCCACGACCTGGCCAGCGCCCAGGAGTTGAACCGGGTCGTCCACCAGGTCTTCCGCCCGTCCGACGTCTTCCGCATCGACCACTACCTGGGCAAGGAGACCGTCCAGAACATCCTGGCGCTGCGCTTCGCCAACACGCTGTTCGAGCCGCTGTGGAACCGCTCCTACGTCGACCACGTGCAGATCACGATGGCCGAGGACATCGGGATCGGCGGCCGGGCGGGCTACTACGACGGCATCGGCGCCGCGCGCGACGTCATCCAGAACCACCTGCTCCAACTGCTGGCCCTGACCGCCATGGAGGAGCCCTCCTCCTTCGACGCCAAGGCGCTGGTCACCGAGAAGCTCAAGGTGCTCAACGCGGTGCGGCTGCCGAAGGACCTGGCCCGCCACACCGTGCGCGGGCAGTACCAGGCCGGCTGGCAGGGCGGCCGGAGGGTGCCCGGCTACCTGGAGGAGGAGGGCATCGACCCGGCCTCCCGGACCGACACCTACGCCGCCATCAAGCTGGAGATCGACAACCGCCGCTGGGCGGGCGTCCCCTTCTACCTGCGCACCGGCAAGCGGCTGGGCCGCCGGGTGACGGAGATCGCGGTGGTCTTCCAGCGCGCCCCCTACTCCCCCTTCGACGCCACCGACACCCGGGAGCTGGGCCAGAACGCCCTGGTCATCCGGGTGCAGCCGGACGAGGGCGTCACGATCCGGTTCGGCTCCAAGGTGCCGGGCACCTCGATGGAGATCCGCGACGTGACGATGGACTTCGCCTACGGCGAGTCCTTCACCGAGTCCAGCCCCGAGGCGTACGAACGGCTCATCCTGGACGTGCTCCTGGGCGACGCCAACCTCTTCCCCCGGCACCAGGAGGTCGAGCGGTCCTGGGAGATCCTGGACCCGATCGAGGAGTTCTGGGAGGGACACGGCAGGCCCGAGCCGTACACCGCCGGGACCTGGGGGCCCCGGGCGGCCGACGAGATGCTCGCACGCGACGGACGGAGCTGGCGGCGGCCATGAACATCGACCTGACCGACACCACTTCCGGCGAGATCAACGCGACCTTGGTGAAGGCGCGGCGGGCGATGGGCAGTCCGGCCGTCGGCATGGTGCTCACGCTCGTGATCGTGACGGACGAGGGCAGCCACTACGACGCGCTGAAGGCCGCCAACGAGGCGTCCAAGGAACACCCCTCGCGGATCCTCGTCGTCATCCGCCGCCCGGGGCGCTCCCCCCGGGACCGGGCCACGGCCCGGCTCGACGCCGAGGTGCGGATGGGCGGCGAGACCGGTACCGGTGAGACGGTCCTGCTGCGGCTCCACGGCGAACTGGCCTCCCACGCCCACAGCGTCGTGCTGCCCCTGCTGCTGCCGGACGCCCCGGTCGTCGTCTGGTGGCCCGCCGACACGCCCGAGCACCCCTCGAAGGACCCGCTGGGCGTCCTCGCCCAGCGCCGGATCACCGACGCGGCGGAGACCGAGGACCCGGTCATGACCCTCCGGACGCGCGCCGGGTCCTACGCGCCCGGCGACACCGACCTGGCCTGGACCCGCATCACCCTGTGGCGCAGCGTGTTGGCCGCCGCGCTGGACCAGAAGCAGGCCCGCATCCTCAAAGCGGAGGTCCGGGGCGAGGCGTACAACCCGAGCACCGAGCTGCTGGCGCTCTGGCTCGCCGACCGGTTGAACGTCCCCGTGGAGCGCACCGTCTCCGACGGTCCGGGCCTCACGGCCGTGCGGCTGGTGACGGACGAGGGCGACATCTGCCTGAACCGCGGCGACGGCGCCCTGGCGAAGCTGACCGTGCCCGGCCAGCCCGACCGGAACGTGGCCCTCCACCGGCGCTCCAACGCCGAGCTGATCGCCGAGGAGCTGCGTCGCCTGGATCCGGACGAGACCTACGCCCGAACGATCCGCTTCGGCCTCGACCGGCTGCTCGCCGCCTCGGAGCCGGCGGCGGACGAGGAGACCGGCGGCGAGAACGGCGGCCGGAACGGCGGCGAGACCGGCGAGGAGGTCGCGGGGAAGGAAGACGGCGGGACCGCCGCGGAGAGCCCCGGCGAGGCGATCGTGGAGCGCTCCGGCGGGGAGGGGGAGGCCCGGTGACCGCCCCCGAGCAGGCGCCCCCGCGGATCGTCGTCCACCCCGACAAGGAGCGGATGGCCCGGGCCACGGCGGCGAGTCTGATCACCACCCTCGTGGAGGCCCAGACGGCCCGCGGCGGCGCGTCCGTCGTGCTGACCGGCGGCCGCAACGGCAACGCCCTGCTGGCGGCCCTGGCCCAGGCCCCGGGCCGGGACGGCGTGGACTGGTCCCGCGTCGACCTGTGGTGGGGCGACGAGCGGTTCCTGCCCGACGGCGACCCGGACCGCAACCACACCCAGGCCCGCGCGGCGTTCCTGGACGCGGTCCCGCTGGACCCGGCGCGCGTCCACCCGATGCCCGCCTCCGACGGGCCGCACGGCGACGACGTGGCCGCGGCGGCCGAGGCGTACGCGGCGGAGCTGGCCGCGGCGGCGGACACCGAGGGCACCGCCGCGCCCCGGGTGCCGTCCTTCGACGTCCTGCTGCTGGGGCTGGGCCCGGACACCCACGTCGCCTCCCTCTTCCCGGAGCACCCGGCCGTGCGGGAGGAGGAGCGGACGGTCGTCGGCGTCCTCGAGGCCCCCAAGCCGCCGCCGACCCGGATCTCCCTCACGCTCCCGGCCCTGCGGGCGGCCCGGGAGGTCTGGCTGCTGGCGGCGGGCGAGGACAAGGCGGAGGCGGCCGCCGCGGCGCTGCGGGGCACCGACCCGCTGCGGACCCCCGCCTCCGGCGCCCGGGGCCGCGCCCGCACCCTGTGGATCCTCGACGAGGCCGCGGCGGCCCGCCTCCCCTCCTCGGTCCGGGACTGACCGGGCCCGGCCGGACCACGGAGAGGACAGCGGCCCCGTTCCCCGAGGGGAACGGGGCCGCCGCGTTCTTCCGGGCCTTCCGTGCGGTGGTGTCCGCGGCTCAGCGACCGCGCAGGGCCCGGTAGCGGGCCACCAGGGCCGCCGTGGAGGTGTCCAGCCCCGCCACCTCGGCGCCCTCGGTCAGCGCGGGCTCGACGCGCTTGGCGAGGACCTTGCCCAGCTCCACGCCCCACTGGTCGAAGGAGTCGATGTTCCAGATCGCGCCCTGGACGAACACCTTGTGCTCGTACAGCGCGACCAACTGCCCCAGCACCGACGGGGACAGCTCGGAGGCCAGGATCGTCGTGGTGGGGTGGTTGCCCCGGAACGTGCGGTGCGGCACCTGCTCCTCCGCGACGCCCTCCGCGCGGACCTCCTCCTCGGTCTTGCCGAACGCCAGGGCCTGGCCCTGGGCGAAGAGGTTGGCCATCAGCAGGTCGTGCTGGGCCGCGAGCGCGGGCGGCAGGACGTCCACGGGCCGGGCGAAGCCGATCAGGTCCGCGGGGATCATCTTGGTGCCCTGGTGCAGCAGCTGGTAGTAGGCGTGCTGGCCGTTGGTGCCGGGGGTGCCCCAGACCACCGGGCCGGTCTGCCAGCTCACCGGCTCGCCCTGCCGGTCCACCGACTTGCCGTTGGACTCCATGTCGAGCTGCTGGAGGTACGCGGGGAACCTCGACAGGTAGTGGCTGTAGGGCAGCACCGCGTGCGACTGCGCGTCGAAGAAGGAGCCGTACCAGATGCCCAGCAGCCCCAGCAGCAGCGGGGCGTTCTCCTCGAACGGCGCGGTGCGGAAGTGCTCGTCGACGGTGCGGAAGCCGTCCAGCATCTCGCGGAAGCGGTCCGGGCCGATGGCGATCATCAGCGAGAGGCCGATGGCCGAGTCGTAGGAGTAGCGCCCGCCGACCCAGTCCCAGAACTCGAACATGTTGGCCGTGTCGATGCCGAACTTCGCGACCGCCGCCGTGTTGGTCGACAGCGCCACGAAGTGCCGGGCCACCGCGTCCTCGCCGGCGTCCAGACCCTTGAGCAGCCAGTCCTTGGCCGAGAGGGCGTTGGTGATGGTCTCGATCGTGGTGAAGGTCTTGGACGCGACGATGAACAGCGTCTCGGCCGGGTCCAGGTCCCGCAGCGCCTCGTACAGGTCGGCGCCGTCCACGTTGGAGACGAAGCGGACGTCCAGCTCCCGGTCGGTGTAGGGGCGCAGCGCCTCGAACGCCATGGCGGGCCCCAGGTCGGAGCCGCCGATGCCGATGTTGACGACGTTCCTGATCCGCTTGCCGGTGTGGCCCGTCCACTCCCCGGCGCGCACCTTCTCGGCGAAGGCGGACATCCGGTCGAGCACGGCGTGCACCGCGGGGACGACGTTCTCCCCGTCGACCTCGATCACCGCGTCCCGCGGGGCCCGCAGGGCGGTGTGGAGCACGGCCCGGTCCTCGGTGACGTTGATCTTCTCGCCGCGGAACATCGCGTCCCGCAGTCCGGCGACGTCGGCGGCCTCGGCCAGCTCGCGCAGCAGGCGCAGCGTCTCGTCCGTCACCAGGTGCTTGGAGTAGTCCAGGTACAGGTCCCCGACCCGGACGCCGTACCGCTCGCCGCGCCGTGGGTCGTCGGCGAACAGCTCGCGCAGATGCACCTCCCCCAGCTCCTCGCGGTGCCTGGCCAGCGCCTGCCACTGCGGCATACGGTCGAGCCTTCCGCGGCCTTCAGCGTTCATCTGCGAATTCAGTCCACTTCTCTCGTGACAAACCCCGCCGCACCCCAACCTAACGGAACGACGGCCCGGCCGCGTGCCCCGAAGGGCGCGCGG
>NZ_BAAASZ010000037.1:0-20765 GCF_039533145.1 Streptomyces macrosporus | reverse complement strand
GGCCGTTGTCGACCGGCCTGCTCGCGCGGTCAGATCTCCCCGCGGAGCTTGGCCAGCGCCTCGGCGAGGATCGCCTCGCCGTCGGCGTCGCTGCGCCGCTCGCGCACGTACGCCAGGTGCGTCTTGTACGGCTCGGTGCGCGGCGGGTCCGGCGGATTGTCCCGGTCCTTGCCGGCCGGGAAACCACAGCGCGGACAGTCCCAGGTGTCCGGGATCTGCGCGTCGCTGGCGAAGCTGGGCCGGGTCTCGTGCCCGTTCGAGCACCAGAAGGAGATGCGGATGCGCGGCGCGGACTCGCCTCGCTCGGCCTCCCCCATCGGCCCCGCTCCGACCCGGCTTCCCCGGATCGCGTTGCCACTTGCCACGGTCGTAACTCCCTGCCTCATGGTGCCGCGGAGCGTCGACAGGCGGCTCCGCTGCGGGTGCCCAGTGTACGTAGGGCCCAACGCACGTCCACAGACCGGAGTTACCGCCCCCCGGGCCCATCGGACGCGAGCCTCATGATAGGCCGGGAACGCGGCGCCGCGTCAGGAGTCGAGCTTCATCAGGATGCCGAGCGCGACGATGATGGCGAACCAGATCAGGCCCACCACGACCGTGATGCGGTCGAGGTTGCGCTCGGCGACCGAGGAGCCGCCGACCGTGGACTGCATGCCGCCGCCGAACATGTCGGAGAGGCCGCCGCCCTTCCCCTTGTGCATCAGCACGAGCAGCATCAGCAGCAGGCTGAAGACGATGAGGGCGATGGAGAACCCCAGGATCACGGCTGGACCAACTCTCTCGGACGGATGACTGTGGAAAACTCTCGGGACTTGCAGGGTACGGGGCCGGGAGACCCGCGTGCGCTCGCTCCCGGCCCCGCCAGGGTACGACGTGCGCGGCCCGTCGTCACCGGCCGCCGATCGTGTTACTGGTCGCGGAAGCGGACGATCTTCACGAACTCGTCCACGTCCAGCGAGGCCCCGCCGACCAGCGCGCCGTCCACGTCCGGCTGCGCCATGATCGCGGCGACGTTGCCGGACTTCACCGAACCGCCGTACTGGATGCGGACCGCGTCGGCCGTCTCCCGGTCGTACAGCTCGGCCAGCCGGCCGCGGATCGCGCCGCACACCTCCTGGGCGTCCTCGGGGGTGGCGACCTCGCCGGTGCCGATGGCCCACACCGGCTCGTAGGCGATCACGATGCTCGCCACCTGCTCGGCCGGGACGCCCTGGAGGGCCCCGTCGACCTGGGCGAGCGTGTGGGCGACCTGGTTGCCCGCCTTGCGGACGTCCAGCCCCTCGCCGACGCACAGGATCGGGGTCAGACCGTGCTTGTACGCGGCCTTGACCTTGGCGTTGCACAGCTCGTCGGTCTCGTTGTGGTACTGGCGCCGCTCGGAGTGGCCGATCACCACGTAGGTGCAGTTCAGCTTGGCGAGCATGGCGCCGGAGACCTCGCCGGTGTAGGCGCCGGAGTCGTGCGCCGAGATGTCCTGGGCGCCGTAACGAATCTTCAGCTTGTCGCCGTCGACCAGGGTCTGCACCGAGCGCAGGTCGGTGAAGGGGGGCAGGACCGCGACCTCGACGGCGTCGTGGTCCTTGTCGTTCAGGGCGAAGGCGAGCTTCTGGACGTGGGCGATGGCCTCCAGGTGGTTGAGGTTCATCTTCCAGTTGCCCGCCATCAGCGGGGTGCGGGTTGCCATGGCTCTGCCTTTCGGTTCGCTCCGCCGCGGCAGCGGCTGGTGTCACTGTCGCCCGCGCGGCGCGACGGCGCGAGCATCGTGGTCGTCCGCGGCCCGGTGGCCGCGTGGACTCCCCCGGCCACGGCCGGGAGGTGCCTCCGGCTCACGCCTCCTCCAGCGCGGCGAGACCGGGGAGCGTCTTGCCCTCCAGGTACTCGAGGCTGGCGCCGCCGCCGGTGGAGATGTGGCCGAACGCCTTCTCGTCGAAGCCCAGGATGCGGACGGCGGCCGCGGAGTCCCCGCCGCCGACGACGGTGAAGGCCGGGCTGTCGACCAGCGCCTGGGCGACGGCCCGGGTGCCCTCGGCGTAGTCCGGGTGCTCGAAGACGCCCATGGGGCCGTTCCAGAAGACGGTGGCGGCGTCGGCGAGCTTCGAGGCGTACAGCTCGCGGCTGCGCGGGCCGATGTCCAGCCCCATCAGGTCGGCCGGGATGGCGTCCGCGGCGACCACGGTGGGGTTGGTCGGAGCCTTGGCGCCCAGGTCCGGGAACTCGGCGCCGGCCACGACGTCCACGGGCAGGACGAACTCCACGCCGCGCTCCTCGGCCCGCCGGAGGTAGCCCTGGACGGCCGGGATCTGGTCCTCCTGGAGCAGCGAGGCGCCGATCTCGTGCCCCTGGGCCTTGAGGAAGGTGTACGCCATGCCGCCGCCGACGAGGATGCGGTCGGCGCGCTCCAGCAGGTGCTCGATGACGCCGAGCTTGTCGGAGACCTTGGCGCCGCCCAGCACGACGGCGTACGGGCGCTCGACGTCCTCGGTGAGCCGGCGCAGGACGCCGACCTCGGTGGCGATGAGGTCGCCGGCGGCGTGCGGCAGCCGCGCCGGGAGGTCGTGGACGGAGGCGTGCTTGCGGTGCACGGCGCCGAAGCCGTCGCCGACGTAGAGGTCGGCCAGGGAGGCGAGGCGGTCGGCGAAGGCGCCGCGCTCGGCGTCGTCCTTGCTCGTCTCGCCGGGGTTGAAGCGCAGGTTCTCCAGCACCGCGACGCGGCCGTCGCCGAGGGCGGCGACGGTGGAGCGGGCGGAGTCGCCGACGGTGTCGGTCGCGAACTCCACGGTCGCGTCGAGGAGTTCGCCCAGCCGCTTGGCGACGGGGGCGAGGGAGAACGTCGGGTCGGGGGCGCCCTTGGGGCGGCCCAGGTGGGAGGCGACGATCACCTTGGCGCCGGCCTCGGCCAGCCTGGTGATCGTCGGGAGGGCGGCGCGGATGCGTCCGTCGTCGGTGATCGTCCCGCCTTCGAGCGGAACGTTGAGGTCGGCGCGGACGAAGACCCGCTTGCCCGCGACCTGGAGGTCGTCGATCGTCTTCATGTACGGCTCCGTGGTGGTCCGTGGAGTGGTCCGTGGGGTCGGTCGGTCACGGGAGAGGGCCCGCGGGACGCGGCGTCGCGCCCTGCGAGCCCTCTCCCCTCACGGTCCCGTGTCCTTTTCTGTCGGACGGTCTGTCGGACGGTCCTGTCGGTCGGCGGTCGGACGCGTGGTCAGAGCCGCTCGCCGACGTAGACGGTCAGGTCCACGAGGCGGTTGGAGTAACCCCACTCGTTGTCGTACCAGCCGACGATCTTGACCTGCTTGCCCTGGACCATGGTCAGGGAGGAGTCGAAGGTGCAGGAGGCCGGCCAGTTGACGATGTCCGAGGAGACGATCGGGTCCTCGGTGTACTCCAGAATGCCCTTCAGAGCGCCCTCGGAGGCCTTCTGGAAGGCGTTGTTGACCTCGTCCTTGGTGACCTCGCGGTCGAGCTCCAGCACGAGGTCGGTGACCGAGCCGGTCGGGACGGGCACGCGCATGGCGATGCCGTCCAGCTTGCCCTTGAGCTGCGGCAGGACGAGGGCGGTGGCCTTGGCGGCGCCGGTCGAGGTGGGGATGATGTTCTCGGCGGCGGCACGGGCGCGGCGCAGGTCCCGGTGCGGGAAGTCCAGGATGCGCTGGTCGTTGGTGTAGGCGTGAACGGTCGTCATCATCCCCTTGACGATGCCGAAGTTCTCGTCCATGACCTTCGCCATCGGCGCCACGCAGTTGGTGGTGCAGGAGGCGTTGGAGACGACGTGGTGGTTGTCGGGGTCGTAGGATTCGTGGTTGACGCCCATGACGACGGTGAGGTCCTCGTTCTTGGCCGGAGCCGAGATCAGGACCTTCTTCGCGCCGGCCGCCAGGTGCTTGGCGGCGTCGTCGCGCTTGGTGAAGATGCCGGTGGACTCGATGACGATGTCGGCGCCCAGGTCGCCCCACGGGAGGGCGGCCGGGTCGCGCTCGGCCATCGTCTTGAAGGTCCGGCCGCCGACCGTGATGGTGTCGGCGGTGTGGCTGATCTCCTGCTTGAGGCGGCCCAGGATGCTGTCGTACTTCAGCAGGTGCGCCAGGGTCGCGTTGTCGGTCAGGTCGTTGACACCGACGATCTCGACGTCCGCGCCCTGCTCCAGGAGCGCGCGGAAGTAGTTGCGACCGATGCGGCCAAAGCCGTTGATGCCTACGCGGATCGTCACGAACCGATCTCCTCGTTGGGTACGTCGGTGCGGACACCGACGAAAGCTGTTTGGGCTGTCCCCGACCACTTCCGACCCTACCGCGCCAGGGGCCCGGGAGTGGCATCGACCACCCTCCGGGCGCGGTGTGGCGGACGGTCCGCCGGACGGCCCGGGCGGCCTCGCGGGGCGGGAGTGGGCGGTGGGGAGAAGGGTGCGCGAGAGGCGGGACGGACGGCCGTGGCGGCGGGTCAGCCGACCATCTCCTCGGTCAGGTTGGACTCGGTGCCGGGGATGCCGAGGTCGGCGGCGCGCTTGTCGGCCATGGCGAGCAGCCGCCGGATGCGGCCGGCGACGGCGTCCTTGGTCAGCGGCGGGTCGGCGAGCGCGCCCAACTCCTCCAGGGACGCCTGCTTGTGCTCCATCCGCAGCCGTCCGGCGGCGGCCAGGTGCTCGGGCACGTCGTCGCCCAGGATCTCCAGCGCGCGCTGCACGCGGGCGCCCGCGGCGACGGCGGCGCGCGCCGAGCGGCGCAGGTTGGCGTCGTCGAAGTTGGCCAGGCGGTTGGCGGTGGCCCGCACCTCGCGGCGCATCCGCCGCTCCTCCCAGGCCAGCACGGACTCGTGGGCGCCCAGCCGGGTGAGCAGCGCGCCGATGGCGTCGCCGTCGCGGACGACGACGCGGTCCACGCCGCGCACCTCGCGGGCCTTGGCGGCGATCTGGAGCCGTCGGGCCGCGCCGACGAGGGCGAGGGCGGCCTCGGGGCCGGGGCAGGTGATCTCCAGGGAGGAGGAGCGGCCGGGCTCGGTGAGGGAGCCGTGGGCGAGGAAGGCGCCGCGCCAGGCGGCCTCGGCGTCGCAGGTGGCGCCGGAGACGACCTGCGGCGGCAGGCCGCGCACGGGACGGCCGCGACCGTCGACCAGCCCGGTCTGCCGGGCGAGCTGGTCCCCGCCCGCCACCACCCGTACGACGTAGCGGCTGCCGCGGCGGAGACCGCTGGGGGCCATCACCACCAGGTCGGAGGTGTGCCCGAAGATCTCCAGGATGTCCTTGCGCAGCCTGCGGGCGGCGATGCCGGTGTCCAGCTCGGCCTCGATCACGATGCGCCCGCTCACCAGGTGCAGGCCACCCGCGAACCGCAGGACCGACGAGACCTCCGCCTTCCGGCAGCAGGTCCGGGTGACGGGAAGCCGGGAGATCTCGTCCTTCACCGCTGCCGTCATCGCCATGGGCCGATCCTTCCATGCATTCGAAAAATACGGTCGTACGCGGCGGCCAGCAGTTCCGGGTCGTGCCGGGGCAGGCCCCCGCCGGCCGCGGCCACCGGCGCCAGCTCGACCGTGCCGCCGAGCCGCCGGGCGGCGTCACGGAGGCCCTCCTCGTCGGGCACGGCGGCCCGGTCGGCCAGCACCACGTCGAAGGTGAGTTTAGGGGCGTGTCGGACCAAAACCTCCAAATGACGCTGCGGGGAGAACCCGTCGGTCTCTCCCGGCTGCGGCGCGAGGTTGAGGGACAGCACCCGGCGCGCCCGGGTCTCGGTGAGCGCCTTGAGCAGTTCGGGCACCAGCAGGTGCGGGATCACCGAGGAGAACCAGGAGCCCGGCCCGAGCACCACCCAGTCCGCGTCGAGGACCGCCTCGACGGCCTCGGGGACGGCGGGCGGGTCGTGCGGCACCAGGTGCACCCGCTGCACCTCGCCGGGGGTGAGGGCGACGGTGGCCTGTCCGCGGACGGTGGTCACCTCGTCCGGGCGCGCCGGGTCGTGGCCGCGCACCAGCGCCCGCAGCTCCAGCGGGACGGCGGACATGGGCAGCACCCGGCCGTGCGCGCCCAGCAGCTTGCCGACCAGGTCCAGGGCCTGGACGTGGTCGCCGAGTTGCTCCCACAGGGCGACGATGAGGAGGTTGCCCACGGCGTGCCCGTGCAGCTCCCCCTTGCTGACGAAGCGGTGCTGGACGACCCGGGCCCAGGTCCGGCCCCACTCGTCGTCGCCGCACAGCGCGGCGAGGGCCTTGCGGAGGTCTCCGGGCGGCAGCACGTCCAGCTCCTCGCGGAGGCGTCCGCTGGAGCCCCCGTCGTCGGCGACGGTGACCACGGCGGTCAGGTCGCGGGTGATGCGGCGCAGCGCGGCGAGCGAGGCCGACAGCCCTCTTCCCCCGCCGAGCGCCACCACCTTCGGAGTCCCTCCGCGGCTCGTGCGTGCGGTGACCAGACGCCGCAGCCGCCGGGTGCGGATGGTCACTCGCGTCCCATGTCGCGGTGGACGACGACGGTCTCGACGCCCTCGGAGGCCAGGCGGCGGGCGAGCCTCTCGGACATCGCGACGCTGCGGTGCTTGCCCCCGGTGCAGCCCACGGCGATGGTCACGTACCGCTTCCCCTCCCGCCGGTAGCCGGCGGCGATGAGCTGGAGCAGTTCCGCGTAGCGGTCCAGGAACTCCTTGGCGCCGGGCTGGTTGAAGACGTACTGGGCGACCTCGTCGTTGAGGCCGGTGTACGGCCGCAGTCCGGGCACCCAGTGCGGGTTGGGCAGGAAGCGGCAGTCCACGACGAGGTCGGCGTCGACGGGGAGGCCGTACTTGTAGCCGAAGGACATCACGGTCGCCCGCAGTTCGGGCTCCTCCTCGCCGGCGAACTGGGCGTCGAGCTTGGCGCGCAGTTCGTGGACGTTGAGGGCGGAGGTGTCGATGACCAGGTCGGCGTCGCCGCGCAGTTCGCGCAGCAGGTCGCGCTCGGCGGCGATGCCGTCCACGATCCGCCCGTCGCCCTGGAGGGGGTGGGGGCGGCGCACCGACTCGAAGCGGCGCACCAGGGCCTCGTCGGACGCCTCCAGGAAGACGATCCGGCGGGTGACGTGCTTGGCGTCGAGGTCGGCGAGGGACTCGCGCAGGTTGTCGAAGAAGCGGCGCCCGCGGACGTCGACGACGACGGCGATCTTGGCGACGTTGCCCTGCGAGCGGGCGCCCAGGTCGACCATGGTCGGGATCAGGGCCGGCGGCAGGTTGTCCACCACGAACCAGCCCAGGTCCTCCAGGCACTTGGCGGCGGTGCTGCGGCCCGCGCCGGACATGCCGGAGATGATCACCAGTTCGGGGATGGCGGCGCTCTCGGCGCCTCCGGCACCGCCGGCGTCGGCCGCCGTGCCCGTGTTCACGCCCGCGCCCACCTGTGTTCCGTCTCCCGTCCGCTCGTTCATCCGCGCTCTCCCCCGATGCCTGTACCGCTCGTGCTCACTGGTCTTCCAGGATCTCACCCGTGGCGGTGTTCACCGCCGGTGCGGCCGGAGCCGCCCGTCGCAGGGCCTCGGCCACCGCCTCGGCGGTCTTGCGGCCGATGCCCGGGACCTCGCAGATCTGCTCGACGGTGGCGGCGCGCAGCCGCTTGACCGAGCCGAAGTGCTTGATCAACGCCTGTTTGCGGGACTCCCCGAGGCCGGGAACGGCGTCGAGGGGGCCCGTCTTCAACGATTGTGACCGCTTGCCGCGCTGGTAGCGGATCGCGAAACGGTGGGCCTCGTCACGGACCCTCTGGAGCAGGTACAGCCCCTCGCTCGTGCGGGGCAGGACCACCGGGTCGCTCTCGCCGGGCAGCCACACCTCCTCCAGGCGCTTGGCCAGCCCGCACACGGCGACGTCGTCGATGCCCAGTTCGTCCAGGGCCCGGCGCGCGGCGGCGACCTGGGGCTGCCCGCCGTCCACGACGACCAACTGCGGCGGGTAGGCGAACTTCGGCGGCCGGCTCCGGCCGGAGCCCGGCTCGCCGTCCCGCTCGGCCGGGGCCGGGCCCTCCGCCGCCCCGTCCGCGGTCTCCTCGGGGCCGTCGGGGCCGTCGGTGGCCCACTCGCCGGTGCGCTGCCGCTCCTGGAGGTAGCGGCGGAAGCGACGGCTGATCACCTCGTGCATGGCGCGGACGTCGTCCTGGCCGGCGAAGCTCTTGATCTGGAAGCGGCGGTACTCGCTCTTGCGGGCCAGGCCGTCCTCGAAGACCACCATCGAGGCCACCACGTCGTCGCCCTGGAGGTGGGAGACGTCGAAGCACTCGATGCGCAGCGGCGCCGAGTCCAGTCCCAGGGCCTCGGTGATCTCCTCCAGGGCGCGGGAGCGGGTGGTCAGGTCGGAGGCGCGCTTGGTCTTGTGGAGGGCGAGGGCCTGCTGCGCGTTGCGCCGCACCGTCTCCAGCAGGGCGCGCTTGTCGCCGCGCTGCGGGACGCGCAGGGCCACCTGCGAGCCCCGCCGGTCCGTCAGCCACTGGGCGACCGGCTCCACCGGCTCCGGCAGGGCCTGGACCAGCACCTCCCTGGGCACGGCGTCGCCGCTCTCCTCGCCGTAGAGCTGCTGGAGGGCGTGCTCGACGAGTCCGGCGGTGCCCACCTCCTCCACCTTGTCGGTGACCCAGCCGCGCTGGCCGCGCACCCGGCCGCCGCGGACGTGGAAGATCTGGACGGCGGCCTCCAGCTCGTCCTCGGCCACCGCGATCAGGTCGGCGTCGGTGGCGTCGGCGAGGACGACGGCGTTCTTCTCCATCGCCCGTTTGAGCGCCTCGATGTCGTCGCGCAGCCGGGCGGCCTTCTCGTACTCCATCTCCTCGGCGGCGTCCCGCATCGCCTGCTCGAGCCGGCGCAGGTGGGCGCCGGTGCGGCCGGCCATGAAGTCGCAGAACTCCTCGGCCAGCCGGCGGTGGTCCTCGGCCGAGATCCGGCCGACGCAGGGCGCCGAGCACTTGCCGATGTAGCCGAGCAGGCAGGGCCGGCCGATCTGCGCGGAGCGCTTGAAGACCCCGGCCGAGCAGGTGCGCACCGGGAAGACCCGCAGCATCAGGTCCACGGTCTCGCGGATCGCCCAGGCGTGCGCGTACGGCCCGAAGTAGCGCACGCCCTTGCGCTTGGGGCCGCGCATCACCTGGACGCGCGGGTACTCCTCGTTCAGCGTCACCGCGAGGGAGGGGTAGCTCTTGTCGTCGCGGTACTTGACGTTGAACCGGGGGTCGAACTCCTTGATCCAGGAGTACTCCAACTGGAGCGCCTCGACCTCGGTGGAGACCACCGTCCACTCCACGGAGGCGGCCGTGGTGACCATCGTCCGCGTGCGCGGGTGGAGGTTCGCCAGGTCCTGGAAGTACGAGGAGAGCCGCTGACGGAGGCTCTTCGCCTTCCCGACGTAGATCACCCGACCGTGTTCGTCGCGGAACTTGTAGACCCCCGGCGAGTCGGGGATCTCTCCCGGCCTGGGACGGTAGCTGGAGGGGTCGGCCATGTGGCCCACCCTACTGATGGTGCGCGGCGGACGGCGGCGGGGTGGCGGCGGCGGAACCCGCGGGTTCCTCCTCCGCCACCCCGCCGCCGTCACCAGCCGCGTTCGCGCCACTCCGCCAGGTGGGGGCGCTCGGCGCCCAGGGTGGTGTCGGCGCCGTGGCCGGGGTAGACCCAGGTCTCGTCGGGGAGTTCGCCGAAGAGCTTGGTCTCCACGTCGTGCAGCAGGGTGGCGAACGCCTCGGCGTCGCCGTGGGTGTTGCCCACGCCGCCGGGGAAGAGGCAGTCGCCGGTGAACAGGTGCGGGTGGCCGTGGGGGTCGTCGTAGATCAGGGCGATGGAGCCGGGGGTGTGGCCCCGCAGGTGGCGGGCGGTCAGGGTGATCTCGCCGAAGGTGACGGCGTCGCCGTCCTCCAGCGGGACGTCGGTGGGCACGGGGATGCCCTCGGCGTCGTGGCGTCCGGCGTAGGTGCGGGCGTCGGTGGCCTGGACGACGGTGTCGAGGGCCTGCCAGTGGTCGGGGTGCCGGTGGGTGGTGACGACCCCGCCGATGCCGTCCTCGCCGATGAGGTTCAGCAGCGTGTCGGGCTCGCTGGCGGCGTCGATCAGGAGCTGCTCGCCGGTGGCGCGGCAGCGCAGCAGGTAGGCGTTGTTCTCCATGGGGCCGACCGCGACCTTGGAGATCACCAGGTCGGTCAGCTCGTGGACGTCCGCCGGGCCGCCGACCGCGACCTTTCCTGTGTACGGCATGGGACCGGGTGCTCCTTCCGATGGGGTGGTGGTGCGCGGTCGGCGATCAGTGTGTCAGAGGGGCGGCAGGGGAGGCAGGACGTCACCGGAAGCGGTGAGTCCGCCGCCCGACGTGCGGCCGGTGAGCCAGCCGACGAGGGCGGTGGGCGAGCCCGTGACGACCACGGGGCGCTCTCCCTCCCCGCCCGTGCGGCCGGTGCGCAGGACGCGGCCGTCCTCGACGCGCAGCTCCAGCGGCCGCACGTCGGGCCGGCCCGAGAAGCGCCGGGCCATGTTCTCCAGCTGCCGGTCGACGAACGCGCCGGGCAGATCGTCGAGGGTGTAGCCGATGCCGAGGTCGACGTGGTGGAGCTCGACCTCGATCCGGCGGCGGAAGGGGATGGAGGAGGCGAGGTCGGTGACGCCGTTGCGCAGCTCGACGGTGACCTCCCACTGCTCGTCGGCGCGGTCGGCCATCGCGCGCTCCAGGCCGGCGGCGGTGGCGCGCAGATCCTCCAGGTGGACCGCCAGGGGGCGGGCCGCGTCGCGCTCGATGTCGGCCTCGCGGACCTCGGCACTGGCGTACATGGGACGGCCGGCGAGCACGTTGACCAGGGCGTCGGCGTTGCGGGCGAGGTGGGCCAGGACGTGACCGCGGGTCCAGCCGGGCAGCAGCGAGGGGCGGGCCACGGAGGCGTCGTCCAGCTTCTCCACGGCGGCCAGGAGGCGGTCGGTGGAGTCACGCAGGGCCGTGATGTCGTCGGCGGGCGAAGTCATGATCCAAAGCTATCGCCGCCACTCCTTCGGGTGAAGCGGAAAGGGAAGACCCGTAAATCGAATACGCGTGCTATAAGCTCGCGATGCGCACCGAGTTTCCGCATCACGGCGGCGCTCCCCCTACCCTGGGGCGGGGGCTCCGTCCCCTTCATCCCACACGAAAGGTGCCAACCGGCGTGGCCGACCGTCTCATCGTCCGTGGCGCTCGCGAGCACAACCTCAAGAACGTCTCGCTCGACCTCCCTCGCGACTCCCTCATCGTCTTCACCGGGTTGTCGGGGTCGGGCAAGTCGTCGCTCGCCTTCGACACGATCTTCGCCGAGGGGCAGCGTCGCTACGTGGAGTCGCTGTCCTCCTACGCCCGGCAGTTCCTGGGGCAGATGGACAAGCCGGACGTGGACTTCATCGAGGGGCTGTCCCCGGCGGTCTCCATCGACCAGAAGTCCACCTCGCGCAACCCGCGCTCGACGGTCGGCACCATCACGGAGGTCTACGACTACCTCCGCCTGCTGTTCGCGCGGATCGGCAAGCCGCACTGTCCCGAGTGCGGGCGCCCGATCTCCCGGCAGTCCCCGCAGGCCATCGTGGACAAGGTGCTCGCCCTGGAGGAGGGCAGCCGCTTCCAGGTGCTCTCCCCGCTGGTGCGCCAGCGCAAGGGCGAGTTCGTCGACCTCTTCGCCGAGCTGCAGGCCAAGGGCTACAGCCGCGCCCGGGTGGACGGCGCGACGATCCACCTCTCCGACCCGCCGAAGCTGAAGAAGCAGGAGAAGCACACCATCGAGGTGGTCGTGGACCGCCTGACGGTGAAGGAGAGCGCCAAGCGCCGGCTGACCGACTCCGTCGAGACCGCGCTCGGCCTCTCGGGCGGCATGGTCGTCCTCGACTTCGTCGACCTGGACGAGGACGACCCGCAGCGCGAGCGGATGTTCTCCGAGCACCTGTACTGCCCGTACGACGACCTGTCCTTCGAGGAGCTGGAGCCGCGGTCCTTCTCCTTCAACTCCCCCTTCGGCGCCTGCCCGGAGTGCACCGGCATCGGCACCCGGATGGAGGTCGACCCGGAGCTGGTCGTGCCGGACGAGGAGAAGTCCCTGGACGAGGGCGCGATCCACCCCTGGTCGCACGGGCACACCAAGGAGTACTTCGGGCGGCTGGTCGGCGCCCTGGCCGACGCGCTGGGCTTCCGCACCGACGTCCCCTGGGCCGGGCTGCCGCAGCGGGCGAAGAAGGCCCTGCTGTACGGCCACAGGACCCAGATCGCGGTCCGCTACCGCAACCGCTACGGCCGGGAGCGGTCCTACACCACGGCCTTCGAGGGCGCGGTGCCCTACGTCCGGCGGCGGCACTCGGAGGCCGAGACGGACTCCAGCCGGGAGCGCTTCGAGGGCTACATGCGCGAGGTGCCCTGCCCCGCGTGCGAGGGCACGCGCCTGAAGCCGGTCGTCCTGGCCGTGACGGTGCAGGGGAAGTCGATCGCGGAGATCTCCGCGATGTCGATCAGCGAGTGCGCCGAGTTCCTGGGGGCCCTGGAGCTGACCGAGCGGGAGAAGACCATCGCCGAGCGGGTCCTGAAGGAGGTCCACGAGCGGCTGCGGTTCCTGATCGACGTCGGTCTGGACTACCTCTCCCTCAACCGCGCGGCCGGGACGCTCTCGGGCGGCGAGGCGCAGCGCATCCGGCTGGCGACCCAGATCGGCTCCGGCCTGGTGGGCGTGCTCTACGTGCTGGACGAGCCGTCCATCGGCCTGCACCAGCGCGACAACCACCGGCTGATCGAGACCCTGGTGCGCCTGCGCGACCTGGGCAACACCCTGATCGTCGTCGAGCACGACGAGGACACCATCAAGACCTCCGACTGGGTGGTGGACATCGGCCCCGGCGCGGGCGAGCACGGCGGCAAGGTGGTGCACAGCGGCACGCTGAAGGAGCTGCTGGCCAACGACGAGTCGCTGACCGGGCAGTACCTGGCGGGGAAGAGGACGATCCCGACCCCCGCCGAGCGGCGTCCGGTGGACCGCAAGCGGATGCTGACCGTGCGCGGGGCCAAGGAGAACAACCTGCGGAACATCGACGTCTCCTTCCCGCTGGGGGTGCTCACCGCCGTCACGGGCGTCTCCGGCTCGGGCAAGTCCACCCTGGTCAACGACATCCTCTACACCCACCTGGCGCGCGAGCTGAACGGCGCGAAGTCGGTGCCCGGGCGGCACGTGCGGGTCGAGGGCGACGACCTGGTGGACAAGGTCGTGCACGTCGACCAGTCCCCCATCGGCCGCACCCCCCGCTCCAACCCGGCCACCTACACGGGCGTCTTCGACCACGTGCGCCGTCTGTTCGCGGAGACGACGGAGGCGAAGGTGCGCGGCTACCAGCCGGGGCGCTTCTCCTTCAACGTCAAGGGCGGTCGCTGCGAGAACTGCTCCGGCGACGGCACGATCAAGATCGAGATGAACTTCCTGCCCGACGTGTACGTGCCGTGCGAGGTCTGTCACGGCGCGCGCTACAACCGGGAGACGCTGGAGGTCCACTACAAGGGCAAGTCCATCGCCGAGGTGCTGGACATGCCCATCGAGGAGGCGCTGGAGTTCTTCGAGGCGGTCCCCGCCATCGCCCGCCACCTGCGCACCCTCAACGACGTCGGGCTCGGCTACGTCCGGCTCGGCCAGCCCGCGCCCACGCTCTCCGGCGGTGAGGCCCAGCGGGTGAAGCTCGCCTCCGAGCTGCAGAAGCGCTCCACCGGACGCACGGTCTACGTCCTGGACGAGCCCACCACCGGTCTGCACTTCGAGGACATCCGCAAGCTGATCGCGGTGCTGTCCGGGCTGGTCGACAAGGGCAACACCGTGATCGTCATCGAGCACAACCTCGATGTGATCAAGACGGCGGACTGGATCGTGGACATGGGTCCGGAGGGCGGCAGCGGCGGCGGTCTGGTCGTCGCCGAGGGCACCCCGGAGCAGATCGCGGCCGTTCCGGAGAGCCACACCGGCAAGTTCCTCCAGGACGTCCTGCCGCTGAAGCCCTGAGGCCGTCTCCGAGGCCGTGGCCGCAGGCGCCCTCCCCCGCACGTCCGCGGGCGGAGGGCGCCTGCGATGATGGCGGACGATCACCCCTCCCCCGACGCACCCCCTCCCCGACGCCGTGCGGGCGGGCGGAGCCGCCGGGAGAGCCCCAGAGGAGAGAACGACCATGAGCACTCGACCCCCCGGCCGCCGCACCGTGCTGTGCGGCGCGGCGCTCACCGGGGCCGCCGGACTCGGCCTGACCGGCCTGACCGCCTGTGCCGGCCCGGAGGACACGCGGTCCCAGGCGATCCCGACCGCTCCGATGGACCTCGGCCCGGCCGACGCCGTGCCCGTCGGCGGTTCCCGCCTCTACCGGGACCGGAAGCTGGTCGTCTCCCAACCCACCGAGGGCGAGTTCAAGGCGTTCGGCGCGGTGTGCACCCACGCGGGCTGTGTGCTGACCTCGGTGAAGGAACTGGAGGGCGACTGCACCTGCCACGGCAGCCGCTTCGACACCACCAACGGCGAGGTGCTGGCGGGCCCGGCGAACTCGCCGCTGCCCGAGGTCCCGATCCGGGTGGAGGGCGGCCGGCTCGTCGCCGGCCCCGGCGACTGACCCCGGAACACCACCGCCCCCGGACGCCCGTCCGGCCCAACGGCCGGACGGGCGGCGTGCGGTGTGCCCTCCGAGTTGTTCTCCCGGAGTTCGCGCACGCCCTCTGGTGTGGACCGGTCGGCCTTGGAACCCTGTGGCGCTGGATGCGCAGGAAGCGCATGGTCTCGCTGCGTCTGTGGGTGATGTCGTGTCACAAGGGTCGCAAGGCAGAAGATTCCCCCGACGGGCCGCGGTGTGTCTCGCGGCCCTTCTCGCGCTCGGAGTGGGACCGGCGCCGCCGGTCCTCGCGGAACCGGCCGGCCGTCCGTCCGTCGGCGTCCCGTCCGCCTCCCCCTCCTCCGTCCGTCCCCTGGGCGTCGTCGACGGCGACGGCATGGAGCTGTCCCGTACCACGCGCCCCGTGGCGCCCGGCACCACGCTGACCTCGTTCGACCGGCTGGAGTCGGACAAGTGGCTGCGCGCCGACGCCCTCAGCGTCGACCTCGACGGCGCCGCCGAGGTCGACTACCTCTCCCCCGGAGCGGTCGCCGAACGCGCGACCGTCTCGGAACTGGCCGCGGAGCACGACCCCGGCGACGGCCGGCGCACCGTCGCCGCCTTCAACGCCGACTTCTTCGACATCAACGAGACCGGCGCCCCCCTCGGCCCCGGCCTCGACGACGGCGAGGTGACCCACTCCCCGGCACCGGGCGTCACCGAGGCGGTCGGCTTCGGCCCCGACGGCGCGGGCCGCGTCCTCGACCTGTACTTCGAGGGCACGCTCACCCTCCCCGACGGCCCTCGGCCGCTGGCCGCGTACAACGCCGCGAACGTCCCCGCCGGGGGCATCGGCGCCTACAACGCCCAGTGGGGCGAGGCCGACCGCGCCCTGACCGTGGACGGCTCGGAGGAGGTCACCGAGGTCACCGTCACGGGCGGCCGGGTCACCGCCGTCCACGACGAGCCCGGCGACGGCGCGATCCCCGAGGGCACCACCGTCCTGCTCGGCCGCGACGCGGGGGCGAGGGCCCTGGCCGAGCTGGCCCCGGGAACCGCGGTGAGCTGGGAGTACGAGCTGCGCACGGAGGACGGCGGCCCGGCGCCGCGCACGGCGGTCGGCGGCCGGGGCGTGCTGGTCGTGGACGGCGAGCCGCAGAACTGGGACGGGCGGCCCAACAACGCCGCCGCGCCCCGCACGGCCGTCGGCTTCTCCCGGGACGGCACCACCATGCACGTGCTGACCGTGGACGGGCGCCAGGCCGCCTCCGGCGGTGTCACCCTCACCGAGCTGGCCGTGATGATGGACGAGTTGGGCGCGCACAACGCCCTCAACCTCGACGGCGGCGGCTCCTCGACCCTGGTCGTCCGGGAGCCCGGCTCGGACACCCCGCGGGTGGAGAACGGCCCGTCCGACGGCACCGAGCGCGAGGTGCCCAACGGGCTGGCCGTCACCGCCCCCGACGGCAGCGGGGAGCTGAGGGGCTTCCTGGTGGAGACGGCCGCGGACCCGGCCCTGGCGCCGTCGGCGGACAACGTGCCCGGCGGGCACCCGGAACGGGTCTTCCCCGGACTGACCCGCGCCCTCACCGCCGCCGGCTACGACGAGACGTACGGCCCGGCCGACGGTGACGCCCGCTGGCGCAGCACCCGTCCCGACGTCGGCCGGGTGGACGGCGACGGCGTCTTCCACGCCCGTGGGGCGGGCCGCGCCGAGGTCGTCGCGTACCGCGGCCGTGCCCGCGGCTCCACCACCCTGACCGTGCTCGGCCCCCTGGAGCGGATCGTCCCGACCCGGGAGCGGGTCGGGCTCGCCGGGCCCGACGCGGAGGGCGCCTTCGGCTTCGTGGGCTTCGACGCCGAGGGCCACAGCGCGCCGATCGAACCGGCGGACGTGACGCTCGCCTACGACCGCTCGCTCTTCCGCGTCGAGGCCGACCCGACGCGCGGCGGGTTCACCGTGGCCGCGAACGGCGCCACCGATTCCGCCTCCGGACTGGTCAGGGCGACCGTGGCGGGGCGGACGACCGTCCTGGCCGTCACCGTCGGCCTGACGGACCGGTCCGTCGCGGAGTTCGAGGACGCCGGGGAGTGGACCCTCACCACCGCCCGCGCCTCCGGTTCCCTGACCGCCGACCCCGAGGGCCGGGAGGGCACCGGGCTGCGGATGGGCTACGACTTCACCCGGTCCACCGCGACCCGCGCCGCCTACGCCAACCCGCCCGGAGGGAACATCCCCGTGCCGGGCCAGCCGCAGAGCTTCGCCCTGTGGCTCAAGGGCGACGGCCACGGCGCCTGGCCCTCGCTCCACCTGATCGACGGGGCCGGCACCTCCCAGGTGCTGCGCGGCCCGTACGTCACCTGGACCGGCTGGCGGCGGATCACCTTCGAGGTGCCGGCGGGGACCGCCTATCCGCTCCAGGTCAGGCGCTTCTACGTGACCGAGACCCGGCCCGCCGAGCAGTACCGCGGCGAGGTCGTCGTCGACGGGCTGACCGCCCGGACCCCACCGGACGTCGACCTGCCCGCCGGCGCGGCGCACCCCGACCCGCTGATCTCGACGGCCGCCGACACCGCGGGCCGCGACTGGCGGTTCGCGGTGGTCTCCGACGCCCAGTTCGTCGCCCGCGAGCCGGACGGCGCCCTGGCGCGCCAGGCGCGGCGCACGCTGCGGGAGGTGAGGGCGGCCCGGCCCGACTTCGTCGTCGTCAACGGCGACTGGGTGGACGAGGGCTCCCCCGCGGACCTCGCCTTCGCCCGCCGGATGCTGGAGGAGGAGTTGGGCGACGAGGTGCCCTGGTACTACGTGCCGGGCAACCACGAGGTGATGGGCGGCTCCGTGGAGAACTTCCGCGCGGAGTTCGGCGAGACCCACCGCTCCTTCGACCACGAGGGCACGCGGTTCGTCACCCTGGACACCTCCTCGCTGACCCTGCGCGGCGGCGGCTGGGCCCAGATCCGGCAGCTGCGGGAGCGGCTCGACGCCGCGGCGAAGGACGACGGGATCGACTCGGTGGTCGTCCTGGCGCACGTGCCGCCGCGCGATCCCACCCCCCAGCAGGCGAGCCGCCTCTCCGACCGGCTGGAGGCCGACCTGCTGGAGGACTGGCTCGGCGACTTCCGCCGCCGCACCGGCAAGGGCGTGGCGTTCATCGGGTCGCACGTGGGGGTCTTCCACGCCTCCCGGGTGGACGGCGTGCCGTACCTGGTCAACGGCAACGCGGGCAAGGCGCCGGCCGCGCCCGCGGCGGAGGGCGGCTTCAGCGGCTGGTCCCTGGTGGGCGTGGACCGGGGCACGGGACGGGACTGGATCTCCGTGCAGACCCGCGCCCACGTGGACGGGCTCTCCCTGGAGGCGCCGGAGACGGTGACGGTGGGCGGCGCGCCGGGGAAGGTCTCCGCCGCGGTCGTCCAGGGCTCCGGGAGCACGGCGCGGACGGTGCCCGTGGGGTGGCCGCTCAGCGCGGACTGGTCCGGCTCGTCCGGCCTGTGCGTCGGTGACGCGGAGCGGGTCCGGGCCCGTGGGCGCTGCGTGGCGGTCCTCGATCCCGAGGCGGGCACCCTGACGGGGCTGCGGCCGGGCACGGCGACCCTGGCGGTGACCGTGAACGGCGAGCGGCGGGAGACCCGCGTCGCGGTGGTGCGCGGCGGGTCGTGACGGCCCGAAACGGCGGTACGGCGGGGCGAGCGCCCCGCCGTACCGCCGTTTCGGTACCGCCGGTTCCGTACCGCGGTCGACCGGACCGCCGATCGCGTCGCCGGTCGAACCGCCGGTCGGGCCGCCTGCCGGATCAGTCCCGGGACACCTCGGCCTCCCGCGCCTGCTTGCGGGAGGCGCGCAGGCTGGTGATCGTCGTGACGATCAGCACCCCGCAGATCACGGCGAGGGACATCGGAGTGGAGATCTCCGGCACGTGGACGCCGGCCTCGTGGAAGGCGTGCAGCACGAGCTTGACGCCGATGAAGCCGAGGATGATCGACAGTCCGTAGGAGAGGTGCACCAGCCGCTTCAGCAGTCCGCCGATGAGGAAGTACAGCTGGCGCAGACCCATCAGGGCGAAGGCGTTGGCGGTGAAGACGATGTAGGGATCGTCGGTCAGGCCGTAGATCGCGGGGATGGAGTCCAGGGCGAAGAGGAGGTCGGTGCTGCCGATGGCCAGCATGACGATCAGCATCGGGGTGATCAGCCGCTTGCCGTTCTCGACGACGAACAGCTTGGTGCCGCGGTAGTCCGGGGTCGAGGGGAAGCGCCGCTCGACCATCTTCAGCAGGCGGTTCTCCTCGTACGCCTCCTCCTCGTGGCCCTGGTCCTCGGCGCGGGCCTCGCGGACCAGCTTCCAGGCCGTCCAGATCAGGAAGGCGCCGAAGATGAAGAACACCCAGGAGAAGGCGGAGATCAGCGCGGCGCCGAGCGCGATGAAGACGGCGCGCATGACGAGCGCTATGAGGACACCGATCATCAGCACGCGCTGCTGGTAGATCGTCGGCACCGCGAACTTCGCCATGATCAGGACGAAGACGAAGAGGTTGTCGACGCTGAGGGACTTCTCGGTGATGTAGCCGGCGGCGAACTCACCGGCCGGCTCGGCGCCCCCGGCGACGTAGAGGAAGACGCAGAAGAAGCCCGCGAGGACGATCCAGACGACCGTCCATATTCCGGCCTCCCTCATGGAGACCTCGTGCGGTTTGCGTCCGATGAAGAAGTCGACGGCGATCAGGGCGCACAGAACGGCGACGGTCAGCACCCAGGTGGTCAGGGAAACATCCATATGTCAATCCTCCGGCTCGGGCTGCCGGAGGTCTCTTCCGCCCGGGCCCGGATGGCCTACGGACCGACGCCCCGGGACCGGTCACGCCCGGTCCGTACTGACGGAACGCCGCTGCACGGGAATACTCCCCTCCGCCCAAGTGAGAGTAAAGCAAAGCCAAGGAACGGTAAAGCCGGGGGGGTGGCGGAAGGGGCGGAACGTCAGCGGCCGTACCTCCCGCGGGCCTCGGCCACCTTCTCCAGCACCCGCGTCAGGACCCGGCTGCCGCGCGGGACCATGGGCGGCTCGTACGTCCACGCGTGGCCCACCCAGGGGTCGGCGAGGTGGTCGTCGGGCACCGGGGTGATCCGCAGCAGCGAGCGCCACAGCGGGTCGAGCACGGGGCCGTAGGACTGCGCGTCCTCGCGGTCGGCGACCATCATCAGGTGCACGCCGACGGACGGCCCCTCGTCGGCGAGGTAGCGGAGTCCGGTCACGGCCCGGTCGTCGAAGCCGTGCGGGAAGTCGTGGACGACCAGCACCTGCTCGGCGGTGTCCACGTCCGGCGGGAGGGAGTCGACGGCCCGGGTGCGGACGGCCATCTGCACCAGGTCGACGCGCCGGGTCAGCCGCGCGATCACCGAGGCGACGCCCCCGGGGCCCGTGGCGGGCGGCTCGCGCAGCACCCCGGACTCCACCAGCGGGGCCAGGGTGGGGGCGGCGGCGCCCGTCGGGTCGAGCACGTGGACGGTGATGTCGCCGACCGGGTGGACGGCGAGCAGCCGGCCGACGACGGCGGTGGCCAACTCGCCCGCCAGACGGCGCATGTCGTGGGGGTCGACCGCGAGGGAGGCCGCCGAGCGACCGCGTCCGGCGTCGATCCACAGCCCGCGCTCCAGCGGCAGCCGCATCAGCATGGGGACGCGCAGGCCACCGTGCTCGGGGAGGCGGAGGTCGCCCAGGCGCAGCGCCATCGGCGTCTCCGTCGGCACCCGGTAGGCGTGCCAGACGGGACTGTCCCAGCGGGCGAAGGCGGGCGGCAGGGCGGGCTCGACGACCTCGGACTCGGCGGCGAGCTGGGCGAGGTCGCGGTCCAGGGCGGCGCGGGCCTGGTCGACGAGGCGGGTGTGCCGGGCGCGGGCCTCCTCGCGGGCGGCGTCGGCGGCGGCGCCCATCCGGGAGCGCGGATCGGACAGCACCCTGTCGAGTTCCCGATCCCGGCGGGAGTCGGCGAAGTCGACGGCGCTGCGGTAGGCGGCGGTGGTGCGGGCCAGGTCCTCGAACATGCCCCAGACCTGGTTGTAGAGCCGCTCCTCCATGCTCCAGCCCGGGGCGTCGCCCGCCACGGGCCGGGCGGGCTCGCCGGGCGCGGACGGCGGGGCGGCCGGCGGCGGGGGCGGCGCGGTCGTTCGCCGCCGGGGGTGCCGGTAGTCGATCGGCCCCGTGCCGTCGGCCGCCACGGCGGTCGGCGGCCCCTCGGGGGC
>NZ_BAAASZ010000036.1:30614-44993 GCF_039533145.1 Streptomyces macrosporus | reverse complement strand
CGAACAATTCGTGAGGAAAAGCCCCGTCGGGTATCGAACCGACGGGGCTTTTCCGTGTTCGGAAGCATTTCAGGGGCTCCGTTCCGGCTTGTTTCCGGACCCCCTTCCGGCCGTCGCGTCACGCTGCGGGTATCGTCAGGAGGCATCGTTGGTACGGACTCACGGGAGGTCCCGGGTGGAGGTCCAGGAGACGCGCGTCCAGACGGACCGCGTCCTCACCATCCCCAACATCCTCAGCATGGCGCGGCTCGTCGGTGTGCCGGTCTTCCTGTGGCTGATCCTCTGGCCGGAGTTCGGGGGCCCGAACGCCGACGGTTGGGCCCTGCTCGTGCTCGCGCTCAGCGGCGTCAGCGACTACCTGGACGGCAAGCTCGCCCGGCGCTGGAACCAGATCAGCGGACTCGGTCGCATCCTGGACCCGGCCGCGGACCGGCTGTACATCCTCTCCACCCTCGTCGGGCTGACGTGGCGCGGCATCCTCCCGCTCTGGCTGACCGGGTTGCTCCTGGCGCGCGAGCTCATGTTGCTGGTCGCGATCTGGGTCCTCGACCGGCACGGATTTGCGCCCCCACAGGTCAACTTCCTCGGGAAAGCCGCCACCTTCAACCTGATGTACGCCTTCCCTCTGCTGCTGCTCAGTGACGGAAACGGGTGGATTCCGTCACTCGCTGCTATTTTCGGATGGGCGTTCGCAGGCTGGGGTACAACTCTGTACTGGTGGGCAGGGATCCTCTACGTGGTCCAAGTCCGCCGACTCGTCAAGGCGGACGCCGCTGTCGACTAAGCCCCGGCTCTCTTCGCGCTGTGGGTCGGGTAGCCCTTCAGGGATTCACGGGTCTCCCCGGTAGGGAACAGTCGGCGTGAGTGACGTCTCTTCAAGGAGGACGCTTCCGACATGAAGGCCGTTGTAATGGCCGGTGGCGAAGGCACCCGTCTTCGCCCTATGACCGCGAGTATGCCCAAGCCGCTGCTGCCGGTGGCCAACAGGCCCATCATGGAGCACGTGCTCAGGCTGCTCAAGCGGCATGGTCTCACCGAGACCGTGGTGACCGTACAGTTCCTGGCCTCTCTGGTCAAGAACTATTTCGGTGACGGCGAGGAGCTCGGCATGGAGCTCACCTACGCCAACGAGGAAAAGCCGCTCGGTACCGCCGGTAGCGTCAAAAACGCCGAGGAAGCCCTCAAGGACGACTCGTTCCTCGTCATTTCCGGCGATGCCCTCACCGACTTCGACCTGACCGAGCTCATCAATTTCCACCGCGAGCGCGGTGCGATGGTGACCGTGTGCCTCACCCGGGTGCCGAACCCGCTGGAGTTCGGCATCACCATCGTCGACGACGACGGGAAGGTCGAGCGGTTCCTGGAGAAGCCGACCTGGGGGCAGGTGTTCTCCGACACCGTCAACACCGGCATCTACGTCATGGAACCGGAGATCTTCGACTACGTCGAGCCCGATGTTCCCGTCGACTGGTCGGGTGACGTCTTCCCGCAGCTGATGAAGGAGGGCAAGCCGATCTACGGCTATGTCGCCGAAGGCTACTGGGAGGACGTCGGCACCCACGAGAGCTATGTGAAGGCCCAGGCCGACGTCCTCGAGGGGAAGGTCGACGTCGACCTCGACGGCTTCGAGATCTCCCCGGGGGTCTGGATCGCCGAAGGGGCCGAGGTCCACCCGGACGCCGTGCTGAGGGGCCCGCTGTACATCGGCGACTACGCCAAGGTGGAGGCCGGCGCCGAGCTCCGCGAGCACACGGTCATCGGTTCCAACGTGGTCGTCAAGAGCGGCGCCTTCCTGCACAAGGCCGTGGTCCACGACAACGTTTACATCGGCCCGCAGTCCAACCTCCGCGGCTGTGTCATCGGCAAGAACACCGACGTGATGCGCGCCGCCAGGATCGAGGACGGGGCGGTCATCGGTGACGAGTGCCTGGTCGGTGAGGAATCCATCGTCCAGGGCAACGTCCGCGTCTACCCCTTCAAGACCGTCGAGGCGGGCGCGTTCGTCAACACCTCCGTCATCTGGGAGTCCCGCGGTCAGGCCCATCTGTTCGGGGCCCGTGGCGTCTCCGGCATCCTGAACGTGGAGATCACGCCGGAGCTGGCCGTACGGCTCGCCGGAGCGTACGCCACCACCCTGAAGAAGGGGGCGACCGTCACCACCGCCCGCGACCACTCCCGAGGCGCCCGGGCACTCAAGCGTGCGGTGATCTCGGCCCTACAGGCCAGCGCCATCGACGTGCGCGACCTGGAGAACGTGCCGTTGCCCGTGGCACGGCAGCAGACCGCGCGGGGCAGTGCGGGCGGCATCATGATCCGCACGACGCCGGGCATCCCCGACTCCGTCGACATCATGTTCTTCGACGAGCGGGGCGCCGACCTCTCCCAGGCGGGCCAGCGCAAGCTGGACCGCGTCTACGCCCGGCAGGAGTACCGCAGGGCGTTCCCCGGCGAGATCGGCGACCTGAGCTTCCCGGCGAGCGTGTTCGACTCCTACACGGGAACGCTGCTGAGGGCGGTGGACACCACCGGTGTCGCCGAGTCCGGGCTCAAGGTCGTGGTGGACGCCTCCAACGGCAGCGCCGGGCTCGTCCTGCCCAGCCTGCTCGGCCGGCTCGGCGTCGACTCGCTGACGATCAACCCGGGCCTCGACGAGTCGCGGCCCACCGAGACCGCGGACACCCGCCGTTCCGGGCTCGTACGGCTGGGAGAGATCGTCGCCTCGGCCCGGGCCGCCTTCGGCGTCCGGTTCGACCCGGTGGGCGAGCGGATCTCCCTGGTCGACGAGCGCGGCAGGATCATCGAGGACCAGCGGGCGCTGTTGGTGATGCTCGACCTGATCGCCGCCGAGCGGCGCAGCGGCAAGGTCGCCCTGCCGGTGACCACGACCCGCATCGCCGAGCAGGTGGCCGCCTACCACGGCACCCAGGTGGAGTGGACCACGACCTCGCCCGACGACCTCACCAGGGTCGGCCGTGACGACGCCACCATCTTCGGAGGCGACGGCCGCGGCGGGTTCATCGTGCCGGAGTTCAGCAGCGTCTTCGACGGCACGGCCGCCTTCGTGCGACTGCTCGGGCTCGTGGCCCGGACCCAGCTCACGCTGAGCCAGATCGACGCCCGTATTCCGCAGGCCCACGTGCTGCGCCGGGACCTGGCCACCCCCTGGGCCGTCAAGGGTCTGGTCATGCGGCGGGTCGTCGAGGCCGCGGGCGACCGTTCCGTCGACACGACCGACGGCGTGCGCGTGGTGGAGTCCGACGGCCGGTGGGTCATGGTCCTGCCGGACCCGGCCGAGGCCGTCACGCACCTGTGGGCCGAGGGCCCCGACGACGCCTCCGCCCAGGCGCTGCTCGACGAGTGGTCGGCGGTGGTCGACAGCGCCGGACGCTGACGTCCGAGCCCGACGGGGCCTCCGGAAGCCGGCGTGATCCGGCGCTCCGGAGGCCCCGTTCGGCGGTACGGGCCCGGACGTGCGACGATGTGCGGCATGTCGCAGCAGCACCCCGTACGGAGCACGCCCTCACGGCCTGCGCGACCCGATGCCTCCATGTCGCTCCTGACCAATGTGATGGAGCACAGCCTCGACGACGGCTACGCGGAAGCCGCGGCCCGTCGGGGCGCCGAGGGCCGGTCCGGGCTTCCCCGCACGCTGCGGGCCAAGCTCGGACTGGCCGCCGGTCTCGTCCTCGCGGCGCTGGTGGTCACGCTCGGGGCCGCCCAGGCGCGCTACGAGGCGCCCACGGACGCCAGGGAGCGGCAGGAACTGATCGACCGGATCGAGGACGGCAGTCGGGACGCCGACGACCTGCAGAAGAACGTGGACGATCTCCGCGGGAAGGTCGCGGAGATGCAGCGGAAGGCCCTGCAGGAGCACGGTGGCGACCGGAGCGAGCTGGTCGCCCTGCTGGCCGGGGCCGTGCCGGTCGAGGGGCCGGGGATCAAGCTGGTCGTCGACGACGCCGAGGACGCCGGACAGGGCGAGAACGGCGGGCCTCGCCAGAGCACCAGCTTCGCCGACACCGGACGGGTGCGGGACAGGGACCTGCAGCGCGTCGTCAACGGGCTGTGGCAGTCGGGAGCCGAGGCGATCTCGGTCAACGGCCAACGTCTGACGGCCCTGTCGGCCATCCGCGCCGCCGGTGACGCCATACTCGTCGACAACAAGCCGTTGGTGCCGCCGTACACGCTGCTCGCGATCGGAGACGGGGAGCGGCTGAGCACCGAGTTCCAGAACAGCGGCGACGGCCGGTATCTGGACGTGCTGCAGGACAGCTACGGCATCGTCACCCGCATCTCCGTGCAGGACGAGGTGCGGCTGCCCGCCGCCCCCAGCCTGACCGTGCGCACAGCCGAGCCCGTGAAGACAGGAGAGGGCAGTACATCGTGATCGCCGTTTTGGGCCTCATCGTGGGAGTCGTGGCCGGGCTCGTGGTCCGTCCCGTGGTGCCGACGGTCGTCGAGCCCTATCTGCCGATCGCCGTCGTGGCCGCGTTGGACGCGGTGTTCGGCGGTCTGCGTGCGATGCTGGACGGCATCTTCGACGACAAGGTGTTCGTCGTGTCGTTCCTGTCCAACGTGGTGGTGGCCGCCCTGATCGTCTTCCTCGGCGACAAGCTGGGTGTCGGCGCGCAGCTGTCGACCGGCGTCGTGGTGGTGTTGGGCATCCGTATCTTCTCCAATGCCGCCGCCATCCGGCGGCACGTGTTCCGGGCGTGAGTGAGTGATGAGCGACGACAGGGCACCGGGCGAAGGCCCGGAAGAGGAGCGGGAGAAGGCCGCGGGACCGGCGGAGTCGAAGGGCACCGGCCCCGGCGAGCCGGCGGCCCCGTCCGAGGCGGGGTCGGCGCCCACCGGGCGGGAGCGGCTGATCCGCGGGCTGTGGCCGCCGAGGGTGAACCGCAACCAACTCACCGTGGCGGCGCTGCTGTTCGTCCTCGGTCTGGGACTCGCGATCCAGGTCCGGTCGACCAGCGAGAACAGCCCGCTGCGCGGTGCGCGGCAGGAGGATCTCGTGCGGATCCTCGACGAGTTGGACAGCCGCACCGAGCGGCTGGAGGAGGAGAAGCGGAGGCTGGAGAACCAGCGCTCGGAGTTGGAGAACAGCTCGAACCAGGCCGAGGAGGCCCGCCGCCAGACCCAGGAGCGGGCACGGCAGTTGGGCGTGCTGGCGGGTACGGTGGCCGCCGAGGGGCCGGGCATCCGGATGACGGTGACCGATCCCGTGGGCGCGGTGGAGGCGCACATGCTGCTGGACACCATCCAGGAGCTGCGCGCCGCAGGTGCCGAGGCCATCGAGGTCAACGACGTGCGAGTGGTGACGAGCACCCACTTCACGGACAGCGACGGCGACATCAGGATCGACGGCCGCAAGGTGTCCGCGCCCTACAGTTTCGAGGTCATCGGCAAGCCCCAGGACATCGAGCCCGCGCTGAACATCCCGGGCGGCGTCGTCCAGACCCTGGAGAAGGAGCAGGCCACCGTGTCCATAACCCGTTCAGAGAAGATCGTCGTGGATGCCTTGCGATCGGCGAAGCGGCCTGACTACGCTCAGTCGTCATCACAGTGAGCCGATGCGAGAGAAACCGGGGGGTCGGCGGGCTTGCCGACCAACGAGTAAGGGAAACTGTCCGAAGGCCGGGGACGTTGTGAAGACGTCCGGTACGGCCACTGTGAGCATCGAGGGTCTGTCCTGCCCCACGGGCGGGTCTGTTTCGTGCGAGGGGAATCGCCCGTGAGTTTTCTTGGGAAGTTGTTCGGCAAGCGCCAGGACTCCGGCGACGGTGCGCGTCACCGTGCGCCACGAGGCGGCGAATCGGCCGAGAACACGCAGCGTCCGCTCTTCCGTGACGAGGTCGCTCCCGGTGGCGGCGGCAACACGAGCGGCCACGGTCCCGTCTCCGGTGACCAGGGAGCGTCCGGCCGCATAGGCTCGGAGGCGCCGGCGGGCTCGCCCGCGGGCGGAGGGGCCGACGCGTCGGTCTGCGCGAGGTGTGGGAGCCGGGTCGCCCAGACGAGCCGGTTCTGCTCCAACTGCGGTGCGCCGCTGCACGGTGGCGCGCCCGCGCCGGAGCGTTCCTCGGAGACCACCTCCACCATCTCGATCTCGGGCCTGGAGGCCTACGAGGCCGAGATGACGGGGCAGACCGCGCCGCCGCTGTCGCCCGAGGCACAGGCCGCCGTGGACGCCCTGCCGATGGGCTCGGCGCTGCTGGTGGTGCGCCGAGGACCGAACTCCGGCAGCCGCTTCCTGCTGGACAGCGAGCTGACGACGGCGGGGCGGCACCCCCAGAGCGACATCTTCCTGGATGATGTGACCGTCTCCCGGAGCCACGTGGAGTTCCGACGTGGCCCGGACGGCCGGTTCACCGTCGCCGACGTCGGCAGCCTCAACGGCACGTACGTCAACCGTGAGCGGATCGACTCGGTCGTGCTCAACAACGGCGACGAGGTCCAGATCGGCAAGTACCGGCTGGTCTTCTTCGCGAGCAAGAGGACCGTCTGATCCGACCGACCGTCCCGGGGACGCCCCATGCTGCAATCGCGGTCCGGCGGTGCCCGCAAGGGCACCGCCGCCGAGGAAACCGGCCCGATGAGCATCGGCGCCGTGCTCAACCTGTTGCGGGACGAGTTCCCCGAGGTGACCATCTCCAAGATCCGCTTCCTGGAGTCCGAGGGCCTCGTGGAACCGCAGCGCACTCCGTCGGGCTACCGCAAGTTCAGTGCGGCGGACGTGGAGCGGCTGAGCCGGGTGCTGCGGCTGCAGCGTGATCACTACCTGCCGCTGCGGGTCATCCGGGAACAGCTCGACGCACTCGACCGGGGCGAGGAGATCCGGCTGCCCGGGCCGACGCGGCCGTTCGATCCGTTGGACGGCTTCCCGGTCCCGAACTCCGGCCCGGACGGTGAGGCCACCGCCGGTTCCGACGGTCCCGCCACGTCGCGGGTGGGGCGTGCCGAGCTGCTGGCCGCCACGGAGGCGGACGAGGAGCAGCTCCGGGAGTGGGAGTCGTACGGGCTGATCGGCCCGGCCCGGGACGGCGGATACGACGCCGAGACGGTCACCGTCGCCCGGATCGTCGCCGACCTGGGGCGGTACGGCCTGGAACCCCGCCACCTGCGCGTGGTGAAGGCCGCGGCCGAACGGGAGGCGGGGCTGGTCGAGCAGGTGGTCGCGCCGCTGCGCCGGCACCGGAATCCGCAGACCAGGGCACACGCCGAGACGACCGCGCGGGAGCTGGCGACGCTGGCGGTGCGGCTGCACGCCGCCTTGGTCCAGTCGGCGCTGAAGACGCGGCTCCACTGAGATGGCGGGGGACTCGACTACCCAAAGAGGGCGGGCACGTCCTAGGGTTGCTGTGTGAACGAGCTCGACGTTGTGGGTGTCCGGGTCGAAATGCCCTCCAACCAGCCGATCGTTCTCCTGCGTGAGGTGGGAGGCGACCGGTACCTTCCCATCTGGATCGGTCCGGGGGAGGCGACCGCGATCGCCTTCGCCCAACAGGGCATGACGCCCGCCCGCCCGCTGACCCATGACCTGTTCAAGGACGTTCTGGAAGCGGTGGGCCAGGAGCTCACCGCCGTGCGGATCACCGACCTGCGGGAGGGGGTCTTCTACGCCGAGCTGGTCTTCGCCAGTGGCGTGGAGGTGAGCGCGCGGCCGTCCGATGCCATAGCGCTGGCCCTGCGTACCGGGACGCCGATCTACGGCAGCGACGGTGTGCTGGACGACGCGGGGATCGCGATCCCCGACGAGCAGGAGGACGAGGTGGAGAAGTTCCGCGAATTCCTCGACCAGATCTCTCCGGAGGACTTCGGTACCAGCAACCAGTAGGACGCGCATTCCGCGTCAGACCATTCCGGCACCCATTCCCGTGATGAGGACACGCGAAACCACCCCTTGGGTGATTATCACTCGGCGTGCCGAGTGTGGCGATCGTTGACGCACCCCAGGTGACTGCCTACCGTCGATTGGGCAGGTCCCGGGGCGTATCCACGGGACGTGAAGGACGGAGGGTCGGCGTGAGAAGCACCGGCGACAGTAGGGCGGCGAGCGATCCGTATCCGTTGCACGGATCCTCCATACGGCCCTCTGCGCAGTCCGCCTCCGCAGCGCGGGACGCCGACTCCGAGCTGATCGGCTACCGGGGTCCCACCGCGTGCGCGGCGGCGGGCATCACGTACAGGCAGCTGGACTACTGGGCCCGCACGGGGCTGGTCGAGCCGAGCGTCCGCCCGGCGTACGGCTCCGGCACCCAGCGGCTCTACAGCTTCCGCGACGTGGTCGTCCTCAAGATCGTCAAGCGGCTCCTGGACGCCGGGGTGTCCCTGCAGAACATCCGCACGGCCGTGAAGCACCTCCGCGCGCGCGGACTCGGCGACCTCGCGCACATCACGTTGATGAGCGACGGGGCGACGGTCTACGAGTGCTCCTCGCCCGACGAGGTCGTCGACCTCCTCCAGGGCGGCCAAGGCGTCTTCGGGATCGCCGTCGGAGTGGTGTGGCGGGACGTCGAGACCGTCCTGTCCCAGCTTCACGCCGAGCGGGTCGACACCGGGGAGACGCTGGTCGGGAACAACCCCGCCGACGAGTTGGCGCGGCGCCGCAACCGGGCGGGCTGACCCCCGGACGAGCCCGGCCGGCGCCGCCCGGGGCACGTGCCCGGAGGTTCTCCGGGCACGTGCGGAGACGGCCGTCGCGGTTGTCAGAGGCGTGGGGCAGCATCGCAGGTGTGAGAGGGGCACCGACGATCCTGCACCTGGACATGGACGCGTTCTACGCCGCCGTGGAGCAGGCGGCCAAGCCCAGCCTGCGCGGGAAGCCCGTGATCGTCGGCGGCCTCGGCCCGCGCGGGGTGGTCGCCACCGCCTCCTACGAGGCCCGTCCCTTCGGAGTGCACTCGGCGATGCCGATGGCGCAGGCCCGGCGGCTGTGCCCGAACGCCGCCTACCTCACGCCCCGCTTCGGCCTCTACCGCCAGGTGAGCGACGTGGTGATGGGCCTGCTGCGCGCGCTGTCGCCGCTGGTGGAGCCGCTGAGCTTGGACGAGGCGTTCGTGGACCTCCAGGCGGGCGGCTCGAGGGTGGCGTCGGCGCGGGAGGCCCGCGCCGTCGGCGAACGGCTGCGCCGGGACATCCGGGCCGCCACCGGGCTCAGCGGCTCGGTCGGACTGGCCGGCTCGAAGATGCTCGCCAAGATCGCTTCGGAACAGGCCAAGCCCGACGGACTGGTGGTGATCCGGCCCGGCACCGAACGCGCCCTGCTGGCCCCGATGCCGGTGCGCACGCTGCCCGGGGTGGGCCCCGCCACCGAGCAGACGCTCCGCCGGGCGGGGGTGGCGACCGTCGGGGAGGTCGTCGAGGCCGGGGAGGCGGAACTGGTCCGTCTGCTGGGCCGGGCGCACGGCACGGCGCTCCACATGATGGCGCAGGGGATCGACGAGCGGCCGGTGGTGGCCGACCGGGACGCCAAGTCGGTCTCGGTGGAGGACACCTTCGACACCGACCTCACCGATCGCGCCCGGATCCACGCGGAGATCGCCCGGCTGGCCGACCGCTGCGTGGAACGGTTGCGGAAGGCGGGGCGCTCCGGACGCACGGTGGTGATCAAGGTGCGCAACTACGACTTCTCCACCCTCACCCGCTCCGAGACGCTGCGCGGTCCCACGGACGATCCGGCGGTCGTCAGGGAGGCCGCCGCGCGGCTGATCGAGGGGGTGGACACCACCGCCGGGGTGCGGCTGCTGGGGGTCGGGGTGAGCGGCCTGGCCGACTTCACCCAGGAGGACCTGTTCGCCCAGGCCGGCGATGCTCTCCAGGGCGACCGGCCGCCGCGGCCGGCTCCGCCCGTGGCGGTCGCCCCGGCGGCCGGGGAGGTCTCGGGGGCCGTACGTCGCTGGCTGCCCGGTCTGGACGTGCGGCACGCGCGGTACGGGCCGGGCTGGGTCCAGGGCAGCGGTCTGGGGCGGGTGACGGTGCGGTTCGAGGAACCCGGATCACCGCCGGGCCGGGTGCGCACCTTCGCGGTGGACGACCCGGAACTGGAGCCCTCCGACCCGCTTCCCCTCCGGGTCGGTCAGCCCTCCGACCCCGCGATCCGTCCGAAGGTCATCTCGTCGTCGGACAGGGACGCCTCGACGGACACGTCCAGCCCGTAGTGGCGGTAGAGCATCAGCTCCTGCTCGGGGGAGAGGTGGTGGCCCACGCCGAAGTCCGGCGCGCCCTTGACCAGGGAGCGCTCGAAGGGGACCCGCAGCGCCCCGTCCACCACCTCGCTGGGTTCCAGCGGGACGAAGGCGTCGCGGCCGAAGAGGCCGGTGCGCACCGCCGCCCACTCCGGCACGCCGGTGGCGTCGTCGAGGTACACCTCGTCGACGGTGCCGATCTTCTGCCCGTCGCGGTCGAACGCCTTGAGCCCTATCAGGTGCCGCGGATCGATGTCGGTCTGCACGGTCCCTCCAACTGCTCGCATGAAGTCGCGCTTGTTCGGAAACGAGGACTACAAACAACGAAAGGGCACATTCGGTGCATCGGCCACTCGACAACGGGACCGGAACGACACGAGGCCGGCGGCACCCGTCGCTGGTAGGCTCTGAAACGGCTGCTGACCCCGAGCGGGAGAGTCCTCCGACGGCAGACGCCGGAGGCGCCGAAGGAGCAAACCCTCCCCGGAATCTCTCAGGCACACGTACCGCGCGGGCGAGGTCACTCTGGAAAGCAGGGCGGGCGCGGACGAACGACACCGCCGCCCCTCCTCACCGACGGTGAAAACCGGACCGCGGGCGCGGACCGGTGAAGCTCTCAGGTCGAGATGACAGAGGGGGAGGCCGTTCGGGCGCCCGTGCCGTGGTGCCCCTCGCAGGTCGCACAGACCAGGAGGCCTCCGCAGATGACACACGACCGCATCTCCCTCACCGCGCTGGAGCGGGGCACGCCCTTCGAGGAACGCCACATCGGCCCCGACGCCGGCGACCGGGCCAAGATGCTCGCCCAGGTGGGTTACGGGTCGCTCGACGAGCTGACCGCCGCCGCGGTGCCCGAGGTGATCAGGAGCACCGAGGCGCTGAACCTGCCCGCGGCCCGCAGCGAGGCGGAGGTCCTCGCCGAACTGCGCTCCCTGGCCTCCCGCAACCGGGTGCTGCAGCCCATGATCGGCCTGGGCTACCACGGCACCTTCACCCCGCCGGTCATCCTGCGCAACGTCATGGAGAACCCGGCCTGGTACACCGCCTACACGCCCTACCAGCCGGAGATCTCCCAGGGGCGCCTGGAGGCGCTGCTGAACTTCCAGACCATGGTGGCGGACCTGACCGGCCTGCCCACCGCCGGCGCCTCGCTGCTGGACGAGGGCACCGCGGCGGCCGAGGCCATGGCGCTCTCCCGGCGCGTCGGCAAGGTCAAGGGCGGCGTGTTCCTGGTCGACGCCGACTGCCTGCCGCAGACCGTCGCCGTGATCGAGACCCGTGCCGAGCCCACCGGGGTCGAGGTCGTGGTCGCCGACCTGTCCGACGGCATCCCCGCCGAGATCGCCGAGCGCGGCGTCTTCGGCGTCCTGCTGCAGTACCCGGGCGCCTCGGGCGCCGTACGGGACCTGCGCCCCGTCGTCGAGCGGGCGCACGAGCTGGGCGCCGTCGTCACGGTCGCGGCCGACCTGCTCGCCCTGACCCTGCTGACCCCGCCCGGCGAGCTGGGCGCCGACATCGCGGTGGGCACCACCCAGCGCTTCGGCGTGCCGATGGGCTTCGGCGGGCCGCACGCCGGATACATGGCCGTACGGGAGGCCTACGCGCGCAACCTGCCCGGCCGGCTGGTCGGCGTCTCGGTGGACGCCGACGGCACCACGGCGTACCGCCTGGCCCTGCAGACGCGCGAGCAGCACATCCGCCGCGAGAGGGCCACCAGCAACATCTGCACCGCCCAGGTGCTGCTCGCCGTGATGGCCTCGATGTACGCCGTCTACCACGGCCCCGACGGGCTGGCCGCCATCGCCCGCCGCACCCACCGCCTCGCCGCCGTCCTGGCCGCCGGGCTGCGCGAGGGCGGCGTCGAGGTCGTGCACGACGCGTTCTTCGACACCGTCACCGCACGGGTGCCGGGCCGGGCCGACGAGGTCGTCGCCGCCGCCCTGGAGGCCGGGATCAACCTGCGGCGGGTCGACGCCGACCACGTCGGCGTCGCCTGCGACGAGACCACCCGACGCGAGCACCTCGCCGCCGTCTGGGAGTCCTTCGGAGTGCGGGCCCGGCTGGAGGACGTCGACCGGCTGGACGCCGCCACCGGAGACGCCCTGCCCGGGGAGCTGCTGCGCGAGAGCGACTACCTGACCCACCCCGTCTTCCACCGGTACCGCTCCGAGACCGCGATGCTGCGCTACCTGCGCCGCCTCGCCGACCGGGACTACGCGCTGGACCGCGGCATGATCCCGCTGGGCTCGTGCACCATGAAGCTCAACGCCACCGCCGAGATGGAGCCCATCACCTGGCCGGAGTTCGGCGGTCTGCACCCCTTCGCGCCCGCCGACCAGGCCGAGGGCTACCTGACGCTGATCCGCGAGCTGGAGGAGCGGCTGGCGGAGATCACCGGCTACGACAAGGTCTCCCTCCAGCCCAACGCCGGATCGCAGGGCGAGCTGGCGGGGCTGCTGGCGGTACGGGCCTACCACCGCGCCAACGGCGACGAGCGGCGCACCGTCTGCCTCATCCCGTCCTCCGCGCACGGCACCAACGCCGCGAGCGCCGTGATGGCCGGGATGAAGGTCGTGGTCGTCAAGACCGGCGAGAACGGCGACGTGGACGTCGAGGACCTGCGGGCCAAGATCGACAAGCACCGTGAGGAGCTCGCGGTGCTGATGGTGACCTACCCGTCCACCCACGGGGTGTTCGAGGAGCACATCACCGACATCTGCGCGGCGGTCCACGACGCCGGCGGCCAGGTCTACGTGGACGGCGCCAACCTCAACGCGCTGGTCGGCCTGGCCAGGCCGGGCAGGTTCGGCGCGGACGTCTCCCACCTGAACCTGCACAAGACGTTCTGCATCCCGCACGGCGGCGGCGGCCCGGGCGTCGGCCCGATCGGGGTCCGCGCCCACCTCGCGCCCTACCTGCCCAACCACCCGCTCCAGCCCGCCGCCGGGCCCGAGACGGGCGTGGGGCCGATCTCGGCGGCGCCGTGGGGCTCGGCGGGCATCCTGCCCATCTCGTGGGCGTACGTGCGGCTGATGGGCGGCGAGGGGCTGCGGCGCGCCACCCAGGTGGCGGTGCTGAGCGCCAACTACGTCGCCAAGCGGCTGGAGCCGCACTACCCGGTGCTCTACACCGGTCCGGGCGGGCTGGTGGCGCACGAGTGCATCATCGACGTCCGTCCGCTGACCAAGGCCACCGGGGTCAGCATCGACGACGTGGCCAAGCGGCTGATCGACTACGGCTTCCACGCCCCGACGATGTCCTTCCCCGTGGCCGGCACGCTGATGATCGAGCCCACCGAGAGCGAGGACCTGGCGGAGCTGGACCGCTTCTGCGACGCGATGATCGCGATCCGGGCCGAGATCGAGAAGGTCGCCTCGGGCGAGTGGAGCGTGGAGGACAATCCGCTGCGCAACGCCCCGCACACGGCGGCGCAGATCGCGGGGGAGTGGGGACGCCCCTACGGGCGCGAGGAGGCGGCCTTCCCCGGCGGGGTCGTCGCGGCCGACAAGTACTGGCCTCCGGTGCGGCGCATCGACGGTGCCTACGGCGACCGCAACCTGGTCTGCGCGTGCCCGCCGCTGGAGGAGTACGACGGCTGACCCGGCCGCCGCGCACCGGCGCGGGAACGGACGGCGAGAGGGCCCCCGGCGCAGGTCGGGGGCCCGGTCCGTGCCGGTGCGCGCGGTGGACGCCGTGGCGCGGTGCGGCGCGCCGTCGTGCTTCAGGCCGCGGTCGTGGCGTGCTCGGCGATCGGCGGCCGGTGCGGCGCGATGATCCGCCCGTCCGGCAGCAGCTCACCGGTGTCCTCGAAGAGGAGGACGCCGTTGCACAGCAGGCTCCAGCCCTGTTCCGGGAAGTGCGCCACCAGGAGGGCGGCCTCGCGGTCGGGGGAGTCGGCTGACGGGCAGGGTGGTTGATGCTGACACATGGTGGAGTTCTTTCGCTGCGGTGTGGTGGTGCTGCGGCTCGAGGTGGGTTCCATGGCCGCCCCCGTATCTCTCGGTCGGTCCCCAGTGTTGCCCCCGCGGAGGGAATTCCGCAGGGATTTCGGTGCAGCTCTCCTCAGGTTTTGAGGACGCGTCCTTTTCCCGGACGGTTGCACACCGGAGACCCCTCCTTCCGGGTGATGTCGTCGCCGAAAAGGACTAGTTATTCGGGAGGGGGGAAACGGAGTGGCGCCCCACGGCCCGAACGGCCG
>NZ_BAAASZ010000036.1:0-30601 GCF_039533145.1 Streptomyces macrosporus | reverse complement strand
CACTCCGTTTCCGGGCGTGCCGTCGATCCTCCTCAGGCTCCCTCAGGCCGGCGTGCCGAGCAGGGGGGTGGTGGGCACCAGCCGGCGGGTCAGCAGCGGCAGCAGACCGTCGACGCGGTGCGGGCGGTGTGCCGCGATCCCCGGCGGGGCCGGGGCCAGCGGCACCAGCAGGTCGTCCGGGGCGGGGGAGCCGCCCGCGGCGTCGGCCTCCGTGTCGCCGTGGAGCCACAGCGTCAGCATGTACAGCTCGGGTACGGACAGCAGCCGCGGCTGGTACGTCGTCGGCAGCGTCTCGGCCCGTGCCAGGGCGGTCTCGGTGGAGGCGACGAACGGCCCCGCGCTGAAGTGGGAGAACGTCCAGCCGTCCGCGGTGAGCATGGCCTCGGCGGCTCCCACCACGCCGTGCCCGTCGCGCAGCAGGAAGCGCCATCCGGTCAGTCGGGTGCGGGGCGGGCCGTCCGAGGCCGTGATCCCGTCCAGCACGTGGAGAGGCAGGGGGAGGTCCGGTCGTACGGCGCCCGTCCGGGCCTGCGGACCGGGCGGGGTGGACGTGCTGCGGAGACCGGTGGGAGAACCGAGGGCCGCGTGCACGCTGCGCAGAGCGGGTGCCGGGGCCGGTTGGACACGCAGGGGCATGGTGGGTCGCCTCTCGCTCGGAGACACGGTGGTGCTCAGCAGGCGCGGACGGCGCTGTCGGCGTACGGGGGCCACGAAGAGGGCCGGGGGGAAGGCCTCGACGGAACGGCGCCGTGGAAGGAGCCGCGTCTCGGCCGCTTTCGGGAGTTTATACGACGCGTGTTCAGTGGGTGTTTCGACTAGCTGTCTCGCATGTTACCGGCAAGGGGACATCGAGACATTTTTCGAGGGTGTTTCATCTGCGAGTCCTCGGGCGGTCGGGCGCTGACCTCGAAGGTGATTGGCTATGCGGTCGGCCGTATCTTTTCGGTATTTCTCACGAGTGAGGATCCGTATGCCGTCGGCAACCTTCCATGCCGGAAGCCGCATGCCTTGGGAATGTGCCCGGTGAAAGCCGTCGGCATCAGCTTAGCGTCCTTCGCCTCCACATGAGGCGTTATCTCTCGCATCGGCGGGGCATCATCCGGTCACGGTTCACTGGAGGAGGGACGCTTCGATGGGCGAGAAGGTCGTGGCCGGAGGGTTCGACCTGGCCGACCGCCGGCGCTACAGGGACAAGCTCCATCGGTGTCTCGAGGGGCTGCGGCGCCTGCTGGACGAGCAGCGCTTCGACCGCCCCCGCGATCTCATGGGGCTGGAGATCGAGCTGAACCTCGCGGACGCCGAGGGGATGCCCCGGATGATGAACACCGAGGTGCTGGAGCGCATTGCGAGCCGGGATTTCCAGACGGAACTGGGGCAGTTCAATCTGGAGGTGAATATCCTCCCGCACCGGCTGTCCGGACGCGTGCTGGACCAGCTCGCGGAGGAGTTGCGCACCGGGCTGGCCTATGCCGACCGCAAAGCCGGGGAGCTCGACGCGCGGATCGTGATGATAGGCATTCTGCCGACGCTCACCGGGGACGACCTGGTCTCCGCGAACCTCACCGCCGTCGACCGCTACACCCTGTTGAACGACCAGGTGATGGCGAGCCGCGGCGAGGAGGTCGTCCTGGACATCGAGGGCGTGGAGCGCCTGCGGTACGTCTCGTCCTCCATCGCCCCGGAGGCCGCCTGCACCTCCGTGCAGCTCCACCTCCAGGTGACGCCCGGCCGCTTCGCCGACGTGTGGAACGCCGCCCAGGTCATCTCGGCCGTCCAGGTCGCGGTGGGCGCCAACTCGCCCTTCCTCTTCGGCCGCGAGCTGTGGCGCGAGTCCCGCCCCCCGCTGTTCCTCCAGGCCACCGACACCCGGCCGCCCGAGCTGATCGCCCAGGGAGTGCGGCCCCGCACCTGGTTCGGCGAGCGGTGGATCTCCTCGGCGTACGACCTGTTCGAGGAGAACGTGCGGTACTTCCCGTCCCTGCTGCCCATCCGCGACGACGAGGACCCGCTGGAGACCCTCGACGACGGCGGCGTTCCCTCGCTGCACGAGATGGTCCTGCACAACGGCACCATCTACCGCTGGAACCGTCCCGTGTACGCCGTCGCGGACGGGGTGCCGCACCTGCGCGTGGAGAACCGGGTGCTGCCCGCCGGCCCCACCGTCACCGACGTCCTGGCCAACACCGCCCTGTACTACGGGCTGGTGCGCGCGATGGCGGACGAGGCGCGTCCGGTGTGGAGCCGGATGCCGTTCTCCGCCGCCGCCGAGAACTTCGACAACGCCTGCCGGCACGGCATGGAGGCCCGGCTGTGGTGGCCCCGCCCGGGACGCGGCGGCTCCCTCGCGGCCGTCCCCGTGGACCGGCTGGTGCGGGAGGAGCTGCTGCCGATGGCCGCCGCGGGCCTGGACGCCTGGGGCATCGAGCCCGGCGACCGGGACCGCTACCTGTCGGTCATCGACGAGCGCTGCCGCCGCCGGGTCAACGGCGCCTCCTGGCAGGCCGACACCTACCACCGGGCCCTGGACGGCGGGCTGGACCGGGAGAAGGCCCTGGCCATGACGGTCAGGCGCTACTGCGAGCTGGTCCGCACGGGAGAGCCGGTGCACGGCTGGCCGGTCGGCCCGTAGGCGCGTCCCGTCCGGCCCCACCGGACCCCGCCGTCGGAGGGCGGGGGCGGTGGGGCAAGCTGTTCGTCCCGGGCCGGCGGGCACCGGCGGGAGGAACGGCCGAGCGGGAGGCGGAGTGCGACCAGGCGTGCGGGACGGGGAACCGGGAGGAGAGGGTCCGGACCACGGGAACGGAAGCCGGGAGCACGGCGGCGGAGAGCGACTCCGGAGCGGGGGCGTGGACGTGGCGCGGCACCGGGTCCTGGGGCGCGAGACGCTGCTCGTCCTGGGACTGTCGCTGGGCGCGAGCGGACTGTCGGCGCTCATCAGCTTCGTCGGATCGCTGACCAGGCCCGGCGACCTGGAGGACCAGGCGGCGCGGCTCAACGGCTCCTACGCCCCGGACCGTCCCTGGCTGGACCTGGCCTGGCAACTGTTCGGCATCGCCACCGCCCTGGTGCCGGTGCTGCTCGTCGCCCACCTCCTGACCCGCGAGGGGCCCGGCGGCCACGGCGGGCCGGGGCTGCGGGGGATCGGCTTCGACCTGCGCCGGCCCGGTTTCGACCTGGGGTGGGGCGCCGTGGTCGCGGCGGGCATCGGGGGCAGCGGGCTGCTGCTCTACCTGGGCGCGCGGGCGAGCGGGTTCAACCTCACGGTGGTGCCCGAGTCGCTGCCGGACGTGTGGTGGAAGATCCCGGTCCTGATCGCCTCGGCGATCCAGAACTCCGTGGTCGAGGAGGTCATCGTCCTCGGTTACCTGCTGCGCAGGCTCGACCAACTGGGCTGGACCCCGGCGGCCGCGCTCGCCGCGAGCTCCCTGCTGCGCGGGTCGTACCACCTCTACCAGGGTGTCGGCGGGTTCGTCGGCAACGTCGCGATGGGCGTGATCTTCGTGTGGCTGTACCGGCGGTGGGGACGGGTCGGGCCGCTGGTCGCGGCGCACGCGCTGATCGACATCGTGGCGTTCGTCGGGTACGCGCTGCTGGCCGGCCGGGTGGACTGGCTGCCGACGGCCTGACGCCCGCCCCGCCGCGCGGGTACGGCCGTACGGGTGAGACGTACGGCCGTACGGGTGGGGGACGCGCCCCTCACGCCCCGGTGAGCAGCTCCCCGTCGATGACGGTGACGGCGGTGCCGGTCAGCAGCGTGCGCTCGCCGCGCAGTGTGGTGCGCACCAGGCCGGTGCGGGCCGACGCCTGGAGGCCGGTCAGCGTCTCGCGACCGAGACGGGCCGACCACAGGGGCGCGAGCGCGGTGTGGGCGCTGCCGGTCACCGGGTCCTCGTCGATGCCGACGGCCGGTCCGAAGAAGCGCGAGACGAAGTCGTAGGGCGCGTCCTCCTCGGCCGCCCGCGCGGTGACGATGACGCCCCGGTGGGGCAGCCGTGCCACGGCGGCGAGGTCCGGGGTCAGGGTGCGCACGGTCTTCTCGTCGGCCAGTTCGACCAGCAGGTCGCCGACGTTCTCGCCCGTGTCGTGGGCGGAGAACACCTCGGCGCCCAGGGCCGCGCCGAGCTCGTCGTCGACAGCGACCTCGGTGAGCGGGGCGGTGGGGAAGTCCAGGGTGATCGAGCCGTCCGCCGCCGTGGTGGCGGCGAGGACGCCGCTGCGGGAGGCGAACCGGACGGTGCCGGCGGCCGCGCCGGTGGTGTGCAGGACGTGGGCGGTGGCGAGCGTCGCGTGCCCGCAGAGGTTGACCTCGGTGGCGGGGGTGAACCAGCGCAGCGCCCAGTCGGCCTCGGCGTCCTCGGGCAGCGGATGCGCGAACGCGGTCTCGGAGAGGTTGACCTCGGCGGCGATCCGCTGGAGCCGGTCGTCGGCCGGGAAGGGGCCGGAGTCCAGCAGCACGACGCCGGCCGGGTTGCCCGCGAAGGGGCGGTCGGTGAACGCGTCGACGATACGAATCCTCATGATCGCGAGCGTAGGAGACCGGGCGGGACGCGAACCACGGCCAATGCCGGGCGAGTGGCCCCGAGGCCTTGTCGGCACAGTGTTTCCGATATATCGTCGAGTTATCGAGATGGGTTGAAGAAAGAAACTCGATAGATCGGTTCGCCCTGGAGCGGCCCCCACAGGAAGGACGCGGACGATGCGTACCTCAGGACACCACCACGGACACGGGCACGGGCACCGCGGCCCGGGGCCCGGCTTCCGACACGCCGCCTTCGGCCCCTTCGGTCCGCCCTTCGGCGGGGACGGCCCCTTCTTCGGCGGCCGGGGCCGCGGACGCGGCGGGCCGCACCGCAGGGCCCGGCGCGGCGACGTACGGGCCTCGATCCTGGCCCTGCTCGCCGACCGGCCCATGCACGGCTACGAGATGATCCAGGAGATCGCCGAACGCAGCGGCGGAGCCTGGAAGCCCAGCCCCGGCTCCGTCTACCCCACCCTCCAGCTCCTGGAGGACGAGGGGCTGATCACCAGCGCCAGCGAGGGAGGCAAGAAGCTCTTCTCGCTCACCGACGCCGGCCGCGCCGAGGCCGAGAACGGCCCCGAGGCCCCCTGGGAGGAGGCCGGACGCGGCATCGACTGGGAGGCGATGAACGAGGTGCGCAAGGCGGGCACCGGGCTCATCGAGGCCTTCCGGCAGGTGTGGGCCACCGGCACGCCCGAACAGCGCGAGAAGGCGCTCGCCGTCGTCAACGACGCGCGCAAGCGGCTCTACCTCATCCTCGCCGACGAGGACTGACGGGAAGGACCGACGGGTTGTCGTCCGGGGGACGACGGGACAGCGGGCCGGTGCGGCACCGCCCGTGCCGGGCCGCGCGCGCCTATCCTGGCCGACGCCCCGTACCCGTCCCGTCCCGTCAGGAGGCCACCGGATGGACCGCGACACCGCGACGGCGACCGGAGCGGACGCGCGGCGCCGGCTTCCCCGCACGGACGCGGTGCTCGCCGACCCCCGCCTGGTCGAGGCGGCCGGGCGCCTGGGCCGCGCGCTGGTGAAGTCGGTCGTCGCCCGTGCCCTGGAGCGCGCCCGGACGGGGGAGATCCCGCCGGAGGCGGTCGCCGACACCGCGGTCGCCACGCTGCCCGAGACGGCCGGGGGACTGCGGCCGGTGGTCAACGCCACCGGCGTCCTGCTCCACACCAACCTGGGCCGCGCACCGCTGTCGCGGGCCGCCCGGGAGGCGGTGGCCGCCGCCTGCGGGCCCACCGACGTGGAGCTGGACCTGGCCACCGGGACCCGCTCCCGGCGCGGCGCCTCGGCCGTGGCGGCCCTGGTCGAAGCCGTGCCGCCCGCCGAGGCCGCCCACGTCGTCAACAACGGCGCGGCCGCCCTGGTGCTGGCCGCGACCGCGCTCGCCGCGGGGAAGGAGATCGTCGTCGGTCGGGGCGAGATGGTCGAGATCGGCGACGGGTTCCGCCTCCCGGACCTGCTGGTGTCCACCGGGGCCCGGCTGCGCGAGGTCGGCACCACCAACCGGACCTCCGCCGACGACTACGCGGCCGTGCTCGGCCCCGACACCGGCTTCGTGCTGAAGGTGCACCCCTCCAACTTCCGCATCACCGGCTTCACCCGCTCGGCGTCCGTCGCCGAACTGGCCCGGCTCGGCGTCCCGGTGGTCGTCGACATCGGCTCCGGGCTGCTGCGGCCCGAGCCCGCGCTGCCCGACGAGCCGGACGCCACCGGCGGGCTGCGCGCGGGCGCGTCCCTGGTCACCGCCAGCGGCGACAAGCTCCTCGGCGGACCGCAGTGCGGCCTGATCCTCGGCCGCGCCGACCTCGTCCGACGCCTGTCCCGCCACCCCCTCGCCCGAGCGCTGCGTGTCGACAAACTGACACTGGCCGCGCTGGAGGCGACCGTGCGCGGCCCCGCCGCCCCCGTCCGGACCATGCTCCACGCCGACCCCCGGCGTCTGTGGGCGCGCGCCGAACACCTCGCCGCCGAGCTGCGCGGCACGGACGTCGACGCCCGCGCGGTCGACAGCGAGGCCGCGGTCGGCGGCGGAGGCGCCCCCGGCGTCACCCTGCCCAGCGCGGCCGTGTCCCTGCCCGCGGAGTACGCCCCACCGCTGCGGCGGGGCACGCCCGCCGTACTGGGACGCGTCGAGAACGGGCGGTGCCTGCTGGACCTGCGCACCGTGCCCGAGGAACAGGACGCCGCCGTGGCGGACGCCGTCCGGCGCGTGGGGAAGACCGCGTCGAACGGCTCGGACACGGGAAGGGGGTGACCGGCGTGCACGTCGTCGCCACCGCCGGACACGTCGACCATGGCAAGTCGGCGCTGGTCCGCGCCCTCACCGGGATGGAACCCGACCGGTGGGAGGAGGAGCGCCGCCGCGGCCTCACCCTCGACCTGGGCTTCGTGTGGACGCGCCTGCCCGACGGCGAGCGGATCGCCTTCGTGGACGTCCCCGGCCACGAGAGGCTGGTCGGCAACATGCTGGCCGGGGTCGGCCCCGTCCCGGCCGTCCTGCTGGTGGTCGCCGCCGACCAGGGCTGGCAGCCGCAGTCCGAGGAGCACCTGGCCGTCCTGGACGCCCTGCGGGTGCGGCACGGCGTGCTCGCCGTCACCCGCAGCGACCTCGCCGATCCGGCCCCCGTGCGCGAGGACGCGCTCGCCAGGATCGCCGAGACCTCGCTCGGAAAGGTCGAGGCCGTCCCCGTCAGCTCCGTCACCGGCGAGGGCCTGGACGGACTCCGCGCGGCCCTGGTCCGGCTGACCGCCGCCCTGCCGGAGCCGGACCGGACCGCCGACGTGCGGCTGTGGGTGGACCGGGCGTTCACCGTGCGCGGTCGCGGCACCGTGGTCACCGGGACGCTCGCCGCGGGCACGATCCGCACCGGCGACCGCCTCGTGGTGGCCTCCGACGGCACGGCCGTGCGCGTCCGCGGCCTCCAGACGCTCAAGGAGGACCGCGAGGAGGTGGGCGCGGTCGCCCGCGTCGCGGTCAACGTGCACGGCGCTCCCGCCGACGCCCTCCACCGGGGCGACGCCCTGCTCACCCCCGACCGCTGGCTCGCCACCGCCCTGGTGGACGTGCGACTGCACGGCGACCCGGCCGCCGACCTGCCCCGGAACCTCGTCCTCCACGCCGGGTCCGCCGCCGTGCCCGCCGGTGTCCGACCGCTCGGCGAGGACACCGCCCGGCTGACGCTCGCCCGCCCGATGCCGCTGCGGGTGGGCGACACCGCGCTGCTGCGCGACCCCGGCCGGCACCGGATCCCCGCCGGGCTCACCGTGCTCGACGTCCGCCCGCCCCGGCTGGCGCGGCGCGGCGCGGGACGCGCACGGGCCCGCGAGCTGGAGGCGGTGGGCGGCACCCCGGACGGAGCGGCGGAGCTGCGCCGCCGCGGTCTGGTCCGGCGCGCGGAACTGCTGGCCATGGGAGTGCCGCCCCCGGCCGAGCCCGTGGCCGGGGACTGGCTCGCCGACCCGGGCCACTGGGCCGCGCTGCGCCGGCGTCTGGTCCGGGTGGTCGAGGAGCACGCGGCCCGGAACCCGATGGACCCCGGCCTGCCCACCGAGGCCGCCCGCCGGGCCCTGGACCTGCCCGAACGCGCCCTGGTGCGGGCGCTGGTGGACACCGCGCCCCACGACGGGCCCCGACTGGAACGGCGCGACGGCCGCGTCTACGGCAGCAGCGCCCGCCCCCGACTGCCGCCCCGGGTGCGGCAGGCGGTCGACGCCGTCCGCGCCGAGCTGCGGCGCGCGCCCTTCCGCGCCCCGGAGGCCCACCGCCTGGCCGAACTCGGCCTGACCCCCAACGTGATCGCCGCCGCCGTCGCCGCGGGCGCCCTGCTGAGGATCGGGGACGGCATCGTGCTGCTGCCCGGGGCCGACACCAGGGCGGCCGCGCTCCTGGCCCGACTGGCACAGCCGTTCACCACCAGTGAGGCCCGCCGCGCCCTGGACACCACGCGCCGGGTCGTGATCCCCCTGCTGGAGCACCTGGACGCCCGCGGCCTGACGGTCCGCCTGGACACCACCCGGCGCCGCTGCGAGCCGCCCGCCGGCGCGGGCACGCCCTGAGGGACGGCCGGCGCCGGTTGCCCCGAACGGACCGTGCCGGTGGTGGGCTCCGGGAGAAGCCGCGAGGCTGGGAAGGGCGACCGGACCGTGGAGAGGTGCCCGATGGTGATGTCGATGCGGACGAAGCCGAAGCCGACGTCGAACCGCGGCGATCTGGGGCTGTTGCTCCTCAGGGCGGGCGTGGGCGGCGTCCTCTTCGCGCACGGCGCCCAGAAGCTCTTCGGATGGTTCGGCGGGCACGGCCTGGAGGGCACTCGGCAGGCGATGGAGCAGATGGGCTTCGAGCCCGGCCGAGAGAGCGCGCTCGCCGCGGGAGCGGCCGAGGCCGGCGGCGGCACGCTGCTGGCGCTGGGTCTGGCCACGCCGGCCGCGGGAGCCGCGGTCGCGGGAACCATGGCGGGAGCGGTGTCGGTCCACGCCCCGGCGGGCTTCTTCGTCACCGAGGGCGGCTACGAGTACCCGGCCTTCCTCGGGTTCGTCGCCACCTGCCTCAGTGTCGCCGGCCCGGGCCGCTACTCCCTGGACCACCTGCTGGGCCACCGGCTCAACCGCCCCTGGACGATGGCCGCCGCCTTCGCGGTGAGCGCCGCGGCCGCCGCCGTCGTCCTGCGCCGCCGCGCCGGAAGGCTGGGCGGTGGACCGGAGGAGGCGGCGCCGCCGGGAGCCGGCGAGGTCCCCTCGCCGCCGACCTGACGCCGCCCCGACACCGGGCGCGCCCGGGCGACCGCGTCGCGGCCGTGCCCGGGCGCCGTACGTCCGCGGTGGGTCAGCGGTGGGTCAGGTGCCCGGCTTGCGGCCGTACACGTGGACGTCGTCGCCGTTCTTCAGCAGCTTCCAGTACGCCGCGGCGTCCGCGGAACGCATGTTGACGCAGCCGTGCGAACCCGGCGGCGACCACACACTGCCCTTGATGGAGTGGAACGCCTGTCCGCCGTCGAAGAACTGGCTGTAGGGCATGGCCACGTCGTAGATCGTCGACCAGTGGTCCTTGTTGCGCCAGTAGATCTTCTTGGCGCCCGTGCGCGTCTCGTACCCGTCGCGTCCGGTCCGCACCGGGACGGGACCCATGACGAGTTTCTTTCCGTCCTGGATCCAGCTCAGTTGACGGGTGAGGTCGACGCAGGCGATGCGACCCTTGTTCGTCGGGCACTTCCCGGCCTTGTTCGGGTTCTTCCCGGCGGCCTTCTGCTTGTTCATCAGGTCCATCACGCCCCAGGTGATCGGACCGGCGTAACCGATGTTGGGCGATATGCCGTGCTTGGTCTGGAAGCTCTGGATCGCCTTGCAGTCCGCGGCGGACTGCCTGCCGTCCACCTTCAGACCCAGAAAGCCCTCGACCTGCTTCTGGTAGGGGCCCGTGCTCTTGGTGCAGGTCGGCGCGGCGTGCGCCGGACCGGCGCCGATCGCGACCATCAGGGGCGCGGCCATCGCCGCGGTGGCGAACAGCGCCCCGAGTCTGCGGCTCCCGGCCGCTGGTATGCGCATGATCGTGTGTCTCCCTCCCCGGGTACCCGCCCGCGGTGGCCGGGTGCCGACCGCGTCCGGCTGGACGTGCCGAGGAGACGGGCGGGTACGGGGTGCGCCGGAGGCGCCGTCTCCTCGGTGGAGTCAGACGATCGGAGCGGAGCGTTCGGTTGTACGGAAACACGCCACGAGTCGGACGTTTTCGCTTCCGGGCCCCGGGACCCCGGGGAGAGGGCGTCCTTCCGCGACGCGGGCCGTGCGCGTGACCGGGAGGGGAAGGGCGCGGCGGCGGTGCGCCCGCGGCGCGTCCGAATCCCTTCGACATCCCTTCGACGCCCGTGTCGTCACAGGCGGATTGGCGGAGGCGGATGGGAATCGAACCCACCTGCCCGAGATCCTCGGGCACCTCGGTTTTGAAGACCGGGAGGGCCACCAGGCACCCTTACGCCTCCATGCCGGGACGCGCGTGCCCGGACGTGGATCATCCAAACCCGCCACCCGGTGGGAGTCAATCTTCCGCCCGGCGTTTCCGGCGAAGCGTGTGGGGCAAGGTGTGCCGGACACGTCGGCGAGGAGGGAACGCGATGTACACCAGGGGCGTGACGGCCGGTCAGGAGGCGTCGGAGCGGGGACCCGTACGGCTGACCCGGTACGCGCACGGCGGCGGCTGCGCCTGCAAGATCCCGCCCGGTGAACTGGAGGAGGCGGTCGCGGGGCTGCTGGGGACGGCGCCCGGCGACCCGGCGGGCGAGCTGCTGGTCGGTCTGGACACCGGCGACGACGCGGCCGCCGTCCGCCTCCCCGGCCCACGGGGCGGCCCCGCCGTCATCGCCACCGCGGACTTCTTCACCCCCGTGGTGGACGACCCGTACCACTGGGGACGGATCGCCGCCGCCAACGCGCTCTCCGACGTCTACGCCATGGGCGGCCGTCCCCTGGTGGCGGTGAACCTGCTGGGCTGGCCGCGCGAGAAACTCCCGTTCGACCTGGCGCGGGAGGTGCTGCGCGGCGGGGCGGAGGTCGCCGGACAGGCGGGCTGCCACGTCGGCGGCGGCCACAGCGTCGACGACGTGGAGCCCAAGTACGGCATGGCGGTCACCGGGATCGCCGACCCCGAGAAGCTGCTGCGCAACGACGCCGGACGGCCGGGGCTGCCGCTGTCGCTGACCAAGCCGCTCGGCCTGGGCGTGCTGAACAACCGGCACAAGGCCACCGGCGCGTTCTTCCCGCAGGCCGTGGAGACCATGGCGGCCCTGAACCGGGACGCCTCCGAGGCGGCGGTGGCGGCCGGCGCGCGGTGCGCCACGGACGTCACCGGCTTCGGGCTGCTGGGCCACCTGTACAAGCTGGCCCGTGCCTCCGGGGTGACCGCCGTGGTGGACTCGGCCGCCGTCCCCTACCTGGACGGGGCTCGGGAGGCGGTCCGTGACGGCTACGTCAGCGGGGGCACCCGCCGCAACCTCGACTGGGTCGCGCCGCACACCGACTTCGGCACCGCGGACGAGCACACCCGGTTGCTGCTGGCCGACGCCCAGACCTCCGGCGGCCTGCTGGTGGCCGGAGAGGTGCCGGGCGCGCCCGTGATCGGCGAACTGGTTCCGGCGGGGGAGCACGCCGTCCGGGTCCGCTGAGCCCGTGACCCCGCCGTCCGGCGGCCGGAGACGCGGCCGGTGCCGTCCATCGACCCGTGCCACGGTCTCCGCGTCCGCCCGTGACCTTCCGCCCCGCTCGCGGTTGTCCGAAGCGGAATGTCCTGGTTTGAGGGAAAGGGTGGATCGTGCGGAAGACGAGCGGTACGGGCGGGGAGGTCCTCACGGTGGGCGTGGTGGTCGCGCGCACGGGCGGCTGTCGAAACCGGGGGACCCCCTGGCGTTCGCCATGACCCTGCTGGAGCCCGGACTGCGGCGCGTCGGCACCGGCGGACGGCGCCACGAGGTGCGCCTGGCGAGCCGGACCCGCCGGAGGGGCCGGTGGTCGGTCGGGACGATCCCCCCTCGACCGACTCGACGGCCGGGGCGTCGACCGAGCGCCCCGTCGCATCTCCGTGTCCGTGCTCTCGGTGATGCCCGCCCGCACCCGGTGCTCGCGCGGCAGCGGCGAAGGCGTCGAGGACGCCCGTGTCCTCCGCGTCCGCCGGGTCGCCCGCGGACGGCCCGGTGTCCCGACCCCGCGCGTCCGCGGTGGTGGCGTCGGTCGTGGAGTCGTCCCTCCCTTCCGGTGCGCCGTCGACGGCCGTGCCGCCCGGGAGTTCCCCGGGAGGTCCCGTGTCCGCCGGACGAAACGGGACCTTCCGTTCCTCCCTCCCAAGGAGGAGACGACACGCCGTCCCCCCTCCCGAGGGGGTACGCGTGAATGGCCCCGGGCGCGGATGCCGGAGCGCGGGGAAGGTGATGGGGTTGGTACGTGCACAGCCGTACGCCTTTCCCGGAGCCCGCGGACGCGGGTCCGCACGCCGGTGACCTGCTCGGCGCGGAGTTGGTCGCGGCGCTGTCGAGCGCGCGCCGGCGCGCCGGACGGGACGGCGACCGGCACGTCGACACCGCCCATCTGTTGCACGGTCTGATCGAGTCCGACCCGGCCGTCCGTTCCGCCCTGGGCGGCCCCGCGCGTCTGACGCGGCTGCTGGGCTACCTGGCGCAGCGCAGCATCGGCTACGGACTGCGCTGGCAGGGCACGGTCGAGGGCGCGTCCGAGGGGAGGCCGGGGCCGACAGCGGACCGTGACGGCCGTCGCGGCGCCCCGGCCGGCTGGTCCCCGGCCGCGGTGGTCGCGCTGGAAGGCGCGCTGCGGCGGGCGCGGGAGCGGGGCGGGACACGCGCCGAGGGGCCGGACCTGCTGGCCGCGCTGGTCGCCGATCCCCGGTGCCGGGCCGTGGAGGTGCTGCGCCGCGTGGGCGCGGTCCCCGAGGAGCCGGCGCCGGTCCGTACCGTCGACCCCCACTGTCAGGGGCACTGCCGCTGACACTCCTGTCGCGCCCTGTCATGATGGGCCGATGCACGACACGAAGCCGTCGTCCGCCTCTCCCGGGAGCCCCTCCGGAAGGAGCGCCGGACTCACCCTCGCCCTGCTGTCGGCCCTCGCCTTCGGCGGCTCCGGACCCGCGGCGAAACCGCTGATCACCGCCGGACTCGACCCGCTGCACGTCACCTGGCTCAGGGTCGCGGGCGCCGCCCTCGTCCTGCTGCCGCTCGCCTGGCGGCACCGGGATCTGCTGCGGCGACGTCCGGCCCTGCTCGCCGGCTTCGGGCTGCTGGCCGTGGCGGGCGTGCAGGCCTGCTACTTCGCGGCGATCTCCCGCATCCCGGTCGGGGTCGCGCTGCTGGTGGAGTACCTGGCGCCCGCGCTGGTGCTGGGCTGGGTGCGCTTCGTCCAGCGCAGGCCGGTGACCCGGGCGGCGGGGATCGGCGTGGTGCTCGCCGTCGGCGGACTGGCCTGCGTGGTGGAGATCTGGGCCGGACTCGGCTTCGACCCCGTCGGGCTGCTGCTGGCGTTGGGCGCGGCCTGCTGCCAGGTCGGCTACTTCGTGCTCTCCGACCACGGAACCGCCTCCTCCGACGGCTCGGCGGCGCCCGACCCGCTGGGCGTCATCGCCTACGGGCTGCTGATCGGCGCACTGGTGCTCACCGCCGTCGCCCGCCCGTGGGAGATGGCGTGGTCGGTGCTCGGCGGACGGGCCGAGGTGGGCGGAGCCCAGGTGCCCGCCGTCGTGCTGCTGACGTGGATCGTGCTGGTGGCGACCGTGACCGCCTACCTGACCGGGGTGATCTCGGTGCGCAGGCTCTCGCCGCAGGTGGCGGGGGTCGTGGCCTGTCTGGAGGCGGTCGTCGCCACCGTGCTGGCCTGGGTGCTGCTCGGCGAGCGGCTGTCGGCCGTGCAGGTGTTCGGCGGCGCGGTGGTGCTCGCCGGCGCGTTCATCGCGCAGCGCGCCACCCCCACGGCTCCGCCCGCCGCGCCGGTGGCCGGAGGCGGGCCGTCCGAGCGCGTGGGGGAGAGGGCCGAGGAGGCGGGGGACGAGGGGGGTCGGTTGTCCGCGGACGTGTCCTCCTCGTAAAGTTCGACCGTGCATTCGACCGTGTTGCCGCCGCCCGCCGCGTAAAAGCGGGCGGCCGGAGAGGACCGCGCCGGGGCGTCACCGCCGCCGGCGGGTCGGCGCTGCCCGCGTACGGGACCACGCGACCACTTCCCGAACCACGCGGAGAACCCACACGTGTCGAAGTCTGTTTCCGTTGCGCCCGCCGTGTCCGCGCCCACCGGCGGAACCGGCGATTCCGGTGCCGGTGTCGGTGCCCTGTCCGTCCGGCGCGGTCTGCTCTACCTGATCGTCGCCGGAATCGCCTGGGGCACCGCCGGGGCCGCCGCGGCCCTGCTGTACCGCGTCGGCGACCTGGGGCCCGTCGCCCTGTCGTTCTGGCGGTACGTCGGCGGGATCGTCCTGCTGTTGGCCTTCCTCCCGCTCCGTGCCCGCGGCGGACGTACCGCCGCCCCGGCCGCGCCCGAGCCGCGGCGCCGCCGGGTGGGGCGGATCGTCGCCACCGGACTGGGGCTGACCCTCTTCCAGACCGCCTACTTCGGCGCCGTCCAGGCCACCGGGCTCGCGGTCGGCACGGTCGTCACCCTCGGCGCCGGACCGGTGTTGATCGCGCTGGGCGCCTGGCTGACGATGGGTGAGCGGCCGGGCCGCGGCGGCCTGGTGGCCGTGCTCGGGGCGTCGGCCGGCCTGGCGGTGCTCTGCCTCGGCGGCGGCGGGGCGACGGTGCGACCGGCGGGCGTCGCCCTGGCGCTGCTGTCCGCCTCCGGTTACGCCGCCATCACCCTGCTGACCCGGTGGACGGGCCGGGACGGCACCGGTGGCGACCCGTACACCACGACCACCTGGGCGTTCGGCGTCGGCGCGGTGTGCCTGCTGCCGCTGGGCCTGGCCGAGGGGCTGCTGCCGCACACCACCGATCCGCTGCGGGTCCTGTTCCTGATGGTGTACACGGCCGCGGTGCCGACGGCGCTGGCGTACGCGCTGTATTTCGCCGGGGCGGCGGTCGTCCGGGCCGCCACCGCCTCGGTGATCATGCTGATCGAGCCGGTGAGCGCGGCCGTGATCGCCGTCGTGCTGCTGGGCGAGCGGCTCACCGCGGCGACCGTGCTGGGCACCGTCCTGCTGCTCGCCGCCGTGACGGGTCTGGCGGTGACCGAGGCCCGTCCGGGGTCCGGGGCGCGGCGGGTGACCGAGCCCGCGGCCGGGGCCTGAACGGCGGGGTGGGCGCGGACGGTCGCCCCGTCCGCGCCCACCCGGCTCAGAACACGGCGAGGTAGTCGGGCACCGCGATGTCCGGGGCCAGGTCGTCGGCGGGGACGAGGGGGCCGAAGACCCGCCGCACCGGCAGGACGCCGCTCCAGTGGGGGAGGTCCAGGTCCTCCGGGTCGTCGTTCGGACCGCCGGTGCGGACCTTCGCCGAGACCTCCTCCAGGTCCAGGGCGACGACGGCGGTGGCGGCCGACTCCCGGGCGTTGGCCCGGCGCGTGTCGGCCGAGCGTCCGGGGACCGCCTGGTCGACGAGGGCGTCGAGCGCGACCGTCCGCTCGGCCGGGTCGGTCACCTGGCGGGCGATGCCGTGCACCACCACCGAGCGGTAGTTGACGGAGTGATGGAAGGCGGAGCGGGCCAGGACCAGGCCGTCGAGGTGGGTCACCGTCAGGCACACGGGCAGCCCGGCGTCGGAGGAGCCCGCCGCGCGCAGCGGACGGGAGCCGGTGGAGCCGTGGACGTACAGGCGCTCGCCGACCCGGGCGTAGAGCGTGGGCAGGACGACCGGCGCGCCGTCGCGGACGAAACCGAGGTGGCAGACGCATCCCTCGTCGAGGATCGCGTGCACCAGCGCGCGGTCGTACGCGGCGCGCTCGCGGCCCCGCGTCGGAACCGTGCGCCGGGTCGGGGCGTACGCGCCCTCCGGGGTGGTGGTGGACATGGCACTCACTCCCTTGTCGCCCAGTCGACCGGTGGATCTGTCGACTTGCTTTCCTTGTTTGAACTAGTGCAAAATCACTTTCGTGCTAGGAGAATATAGGATCGAAGGGCGGCGCGCAGCCGATATCGCCGCCAGCGTGGAACGCGGAGTGGGCTCGGGGGAGTTGGAGCCCGGTCGACTCCTGCCGCCGATGCGGGAGTTGGCGGCCCGTCTGGGGGTGAACCCCAACACGGTCGCCGCCGCCTACCGGATGCTGCGCGAACGCGGAGTGGTCGAGACGGCCGGACGGCGCGGCACCCGGGTGCGCCCGCGCCCGGCCAGCACGCCGCGCGAGGCGATCGGGGTCGAGGTCCCCGAGGGGGTGCGCGACATCTCCACGGGCAACCCGGACACCTCGCTGCTGCCGTCGCTGCGCGAGGCCCTCGCCGCCGCCGCGGACCGCCACGAACGGGGTCCGACGCTCTACGGCGCCCCCGCCGTCACCGAGGACCTGGCCCGGCTCGCCCGCGCCGCGTTCGACGCCGACGGCGTGCCGGCCGGTCCCGTCGTCGTCACCTCCGGCTCCCTGGACGCCATCGAGCGGGCGCTGACGGCCCACCTCAAACCGGGGGACGCGGTCGCCGTGGAGGACCCGGGCTGGGGGAGCCTGCTGGACCTGATTCCGGCGCTGGGCCTGAGGGCGCTGCCGGTCGCCCTCGACGACGACGGACCGCTGCCGGACGCGGTGGAGCAGGCGCTGCGGCAGGGCGCGCGGGCCCTGGTCGTCACCGACCGGGCGCAGAACCCCACCGGCGCCGTCGTCTCCGCCGAACGCGCCCGGGAGCTGCGCCGGACGCTGGCCGGACACCCCGACGTCCTGCTGATCGAGGACGACCACGGGCACGGCATCGTCGACCTCCCCCTGCACCCCCTGGCGGGCGCCGCCGGCCCCACGGACCACTGGATGCTGGTGCGCTCCACGGCCAAGGCGTACGGTCCCGACCTGCGGCTGGCCGTGCTGACCGGCGACGCCGTCACCGTCGACCGGGTGGGCGGCCGGCAGCGGCTCGGGCCCGGTTGGGTCAGCCACCTCCTCCAGCACGCCGTCACCGCCCTGTGGGAGAGCCGCGCGGTGGACCCGGTGAGGACGGCCCGCTCCTACGGGCGGCGCCGTGACGCGCTGCTCGACGCGCTCGCCGAGCGCGGGGTGGCGGCGCGCGGGCGCAGCGGGATGAACGTGTGGGTGCCGGTGCCCGACGAGACCGGCGCGGTCGCCCGCCTGCTGCACGCCGGGTGGGCCGTCGCCCCCGGGGCCCGCTTCCGGATCGCCTCGCCGCCCGGCGTCCGGCTGACCGTCTCCGACCTGGCCGCGCACGAGATCGGGCCGGTCGCCGACGCGGTGGCGTCGGCGGTCCGGCCCTCGGGTGCGCGGCGGTACGGCTGAGCGCCGGCCGCTACGGCGTCGTCCGCCGTCGCGGCCCGCTCTGGGTGAGCGCCGCGCCGACGAGCACGATCAGCGCGCCGACGGGGGTGTTCCAGGACGGCCGCTCGCTCAGCAGCAGCACCCCGGCCGCGGTGGAGATCACGGGCAGGAAGTAGGTGACGAGGGTGGCCGTGGTCGGACCCACCTCGGCCACCAGCCCGTACTGCAGGAGGAAGGCCACTCCGGTGCCCAGCGCGCCCAGCGCCGCGACCGCCAGCAGCGGCCCGACGGGGAACGACGTCGGGAAGGAGGTGAACAGCGGCGTGACCACGGCCAGTTGGGCCGTGCCCAGCAGGAGCTGGGAGGTGGACATCGCCAGGTTCGAACCGCCGGAGTTCGACAGCGTGCGCCGGACGTAGGCCCAGCCGACCGCGTAACTCGCCGAGGCCACCAGCGCCATGACCGTGCCCCCGGTGTCCTGGCCGGTGAAGCCCTGCCAGGCGCCGAGCACGACCAGGACCCCGACGAAGCCGATGCCGAGTCCGGCGACGCTGCGCCTCGTCGGCCGGTCGTCGGAGAGGGCCGCCAGGGAGAGCAGCATGCTCCACAGCGGGGTGGTGGCGTTGCAGATGCCCGCCAGCGTGGAGGAGATGGTCAGCTCGGCGTAGGCGAAGAGCGTGAAGGGCAGCGCGTTCAGCAGGAACGCGGCGACCGCCAGGTGCCCCCACGTCCGCGCCCCCCTCGGCAGCCGCTCGCGCCGCAGCAGCAGGACGGCGCCGAGGACGGCCGCGCCGAACGCCACGCGGCCCAGGGTGACCTGGAGCGGTGCGTAGCCCTGGGTGCCGACCTTGATCAGCAGGAAGCTGAAGCCCCAGATCAGGCAGAGGGCGGCGAAGCGGATGCGCCAGTCGACGGCGGGGAGGCGGCGACCGGTCCGTCGGCCGTCCGGGGCGGGACCGGCGGGTCTGCCGGAGGAGCCGGAGGCCGGCGTGTCGCGGAGGGGAGCGGTAGTGGACATGGGTCAACGATCTCGCTCTCAACGATTAAGAACAAGCGAGATTTCGTTGAGTGCATCACGTAGCATCGCTTACATGTTGAATCTGGAGCGGCTGCGCATCCTCCACGCCATCGCCCGCCACGGCTCGGTGAGCGGCGCGGCCGAGGGCCTGCACGTCACCACCTCGGCCGTCTCCCAACAGATGGCGAAACTGGAACGCGAGACCGGCCAGCAGCTCCTGGCCAGGAACGGCCGCGGCATCCGCCTCACGGACGCCGGACGCCTGCTCGCCGAACACGCCCGGCGCATCCTCTCCCAACTCGAACTCGCCGAGGCGGACCTGGAGGCCCACCGCGGCCAGGCCGTCGGCGAACTGCTGCTGGGCGCCTTCCCGACCGCCGCCCGCGGCCTGTTCCCCACCGTCCTGGCGGCCCTGCGCGCCGACCACCCCCAACTGCGCGTCCGACTCCAGGAGATGGAGCCCGACACCGCCGTACCGCGGCTGGTGCGCGGGGACATCGACCTCGCGGTCGTCCTGGACTGGTACAACCGCCCGCTCTCCCTGCCCGGCGGGCTGGCCAAGGTGCCGCTCCTGGACGACCCCGCCGACGTGGCGATGCCCGCCGACCACCCCCGCGCGGGGACCGGGCCGGTGGAGCTGGCGGACTTCGCCGACGACGAGTGGATCTCCTGGCCCGACGGCGAGTTCTGCCACGACTGGCTGCTGTTCACCCTGCGCGGCCAGGGCATCGAGCCCAAGATCCGCCACACGGCCGGGGAGCACCACACCCAACTCGCCCTGGTCGGCGCCGGACTGGGGGTGGCCGTGGCGCCCCGGCTCGGCCGCGGGCCGGTGCCGGACGGGGTCGCCGTCGCCCCCGTGCGGCACACGATGAAGAGGCACGTCTACGCGATCTGGCGCGAGGACGCCGACCGCAGGCCGTCCATCCGGGCGGCGGTGGAGGCGCTGCGCGGGGCCGCGGACGGCGCCCGCGCCTGAACGCGCGTCGGAGGGGACCGCCCCCGGAACCCGTTCCGCCGCCCGCCCGGGTCCGGACGGACGGGCGGCGGAGGGCGGGGACGCGGGCGGACGGATCAGGCGAGCCGTACGGAACCGCCCTCGACGGTGACGTTCGCCGGGGGCAGCGGCTGCGTGGCGGGCCCGCCTCGCACCGAGCCGTCCGCGATGTCGAACATGCTGTTGTGGCAGGCGCAGACGATGGCGCCGTCGGCGACCGAACTCACCACGCACCCCTGGTGCGTGCAGACCGCCGAGAACGCCTTGTACTCCCCCGGACTCGGCTGGGTCACCACCACCTTCCGGTCCTTGAACACCATGCCGCCGCCCTCGGGGATCTCGGACGTCCGGGCCAGCTCCCGGCCGCCGCCGTCACCGCCCCCGGCCTCGGCGGGCGCCGACTGCTCCGGTGCCGACCGATCGGGGGCCTGCTCGCCGGAGCCGGAGTCGCCGCCGTAGGCGGAACCGTCACCGGAGTCCGAGCAGGCGGCCAGGCCGGCGGCGAGCGAGACCGCTCCGGCCGCCGCGAGGACGGAGCGCCGGGAGGTCGGTGGAGTCGGTGCGTCGGTCATGCGGTCACTTCCCCTGCTGTCGTGTGCTGCCGTGCGGACGCTTTCACCGGGGCATACGCAGCCGGACGCCGCGGTGTTCAACAGCGGGCTCGACGCCGCGATGTCCGGCACCGGATCCGACACCGGATTCGGCACCGGGCGATCGGTCTCGGACGGACCGGCCGTCGGCGTCCCCGATCCCCAGCGCGTCGCGCAGGAAACGGAGTTGGAAGTCCAACAGCCGCTCGGCGACCGTCTCGTCGGCGACCAGGTGTCCGGCGCCCGACAGCGGCAGCACCGTGTGCTCGCGTCCGGCGGCCAGCAGCGCCGCCGACAGCCGCAGCACGTGCGCGAAGGCGACGTTGTCGTCGGCGGTGCCGTGGATCAGCAGCAGCGGACGGCGCAGCCGGTGGGCGTCGCCGATCGGCGAGGAGCGCTCGTAGTTCTCCGGCTCCTCGTCCGGCCGGCCCAGATAGCGCTCCTTCCAGTGCGTGTCGTACAGCCGTTGGTCGGTGGCCGCCGCGCCGGCGACGGCGGCGTGGAAGACGTCGGGCCGGCGCAGGACGGCCGCGGCGGCGAGCGTGCCGCCGAAGGACCAGCCGCGGATCGCCACCCGGCCCAGGTCCAGGTACGGGTGGGCCGCCGCCGTGGCGCGCAGCGCGTCGATCTGGTCCTCCAAAACGGGAGTGAGCTGGTCGCCGCGGATCTCCTTCTCCCACGCCGGCCCCCGCCCCGGGGTCCCGCGCCCGTCGGTGACCAGCACGGCGAAGCCCTGCTCGGCGAACCACTGCGACACGCACGCCGGCCACGTCCGGGCCCGCACCACCAGCCGCAGCCCCGGACCGGAGTACGGATCGAGGAGGACGGGCAGCGGGCGGGCGTCCGGCGCGTCGGGGTCGTACCCCGAGGGCAGGAACAGCGCGCTGCGCAACCGCCGTTCGCCCTGGACCAGGAAGACCGGCCGGGGGACGACGGCCGGCTCCTCCGCCAGGGAGGCGATCCGCCCCACCACCCTCCCGCCGCGCCGGACGGTGACGGCGTGCCCGTCCGGGGTGAGGCCGGCGAGCACCACGGTGCCCCCGGAGGCCACCGCGGAGTACACCCCCGGCCCCTCGCTCAGCCGGCGGCAGCCCGCGTCGGGCCCGATGGACCACACGTGCTCCTCGACCGGGTCCTCGCACCCGGTGAACAGCACCTCCTCGCCGTCCGTGCCCAGCACCCCGGTCACCTGCAACCCCGCCGGGGTGAGGGTGTCGCCGACGCGCAGCCGCCGGGTGTCCGCCGACTCCTCCGCCCGCACCAGCAGTCCCGAGGCGGTGCGGCACGGCGCGCCCGGCAGCAGCTCCACCCAGTGCGGGTCGCGCCGCTCGTGCAGGACGCGGCAGGCGCCCGTGGCCGGGTCGACGGCCAGGACGCGCAGCGTGCGCTGGTCGCGGCTCTGCACGGTCACCAGCGGGCCGTGCGCGTCCCAGTCGACCGCCACCAGGTACTCGAAGGAGGCGCGGTCCCAGAGCACCTCGGTGCGGCGGCCGTCGAGGGAGAGCAGGTGGAGGGAGACGTCCGCGTTCGGCGTGCCCGCCTCCGGATACGCGATCTCCCGCGGGCGGCGCTCGGGGTGCGCCGGGTCGGCGATCCACCGGCGCCGCACCGCCGAGGTGTCCACCCGTGCCGCCAGCAGGGCCCGGCCGTCCGGCGCCCACCAGTGGCCGCGCAGCCGTCCCATCGACTCGGCCGACACGTGGTCGGTCAGCCCGTACGTCACCCGCGGCCCCTCCGGGACGGCCAACGGCCGGTCGCCGCGGCCGTCGAAGCCGACCACGCGCAGCTCGCCGGCGGTGACGTACGCGATCAGCTCCCCGTCCGGCGACGGCCGCGGATCGACCACGGGTCCGGCCGCCGACACCGGGAACGGGGCGCCCCCGTCGGTCTCCACGGCCCACAGCGCGCCGCCGAGCGCGTACACCACCCGCCGCAGCTCCCGGTCGGCCGCGTACGCCACCACACCCACCGACTGCTCCCGCGCCCGCTCCCGCCGCGCCAGCTCCTCGGCCGGGACCGGACGCGAGGCGGCACCCGCTCCGTGCGGGGCGGCCAACAGCCGCTCCCGGCCCCCCTCCCACAGCCACAGCCGCCCCACGGGGTCTGCGCCGCCGCCGGTGCGGACGAACAGCACCCGGGACCCGTCGGGCGACACCGAGAAGTTCCGGGGGACACCGAGGGAGAAGCGGCGGGTGCGGGCGAACCGACGGGGGAAGGCGGAGGCGCTCACGGAAACTCCTGTACGACGGTCTGTGACGGCGTGTGACGTTGTGTTACGACGTGTGGCGACATGTGACGGTGTGGGGCGGCGGAGGTCGGCTCCCGGCACCGGCCGGGGACAGAGTCACCCTGACGGGGGAGGGGGCGGGAAGGGAAGACCGGGGCGGAGGGGAGGCGTCCGCCGCCCGCAACCCGTTCGCGGCTCCGGCCGACGGCCGTCTAACCTGGCGGAATGCTCCCCGAAGTCACCGCCACGCGCTATGTGACGCCCCTGCGCGAGGGCGGTTCGCTGCCCGGTCTCGTCGAGGCCGACGACCTGGGCACCTACGTCATGAAGTTCACCGGCGCCGGACAGGGCCGCAAGACCCTGGTCGCCGAGGTGCTGTGCGGACGACTGGCCCAGCGGCTCGGCCTGCGCGTGCCCGACCTGGTGCGGATGCAGCTCGACCCGGTGATCGGCCTGGGCGAGCCCGACCAGGAGGTGCAGGAGCTGCTCAAGGCCAGCGGCGGGCTGAACCTGGGGATGGACTTCCTGCCCGGCTCGATCGGCTTCGACCCGCTCGCCTACCGCGTGGACGCCGCCGAGGCCGGGCGCGTGGTGTGGTTCGACGCGCTGGTGAACAACGTCGACCGCTCCTGGCGCAACCCCAACCTGCTGGTCTGGCACGGCGACCTGTGGCTCATCGACCACGGCGCCACCCTCATCTGGCACCACAACTGGCCCACCGCCGGCAAGGCGGCCGACAAGCCGTACGACGCCTCCGACCACGCCCTCGCGCCCGTCGGCCCCGACATCGCCGCGGCCGCCGCCGAGCTGGCGCCGCGCGTGACGGAGGAGCTGCTGGCCGAGTGCGCGGCCGACGTCCCCGACGAGTGGCTGGACGGCGAGCCCGGCTTCGACACGCCGGACGCGCTGCGCCGCGCCTACGTCGAGGTGCTGGCGGCCCGGGCCGGTACGGTCCACGAGCGGATCACCATCGGCGCCCCGAGCCAGGACGGCCCCTCCAAGGCGCCCGGCTGGCTGAAGGACTGGGCGGACGCCGTGAGCGGGCTGAAGAAGGGCGGGCAGGAGCGGTGAGCGGGCTGACAGGCGGACGCGACGTCTTCGAGTACGCCGTCCTGCGCGTCGTCCCCCGGGTCGAGCGCGGTGAGCTGATCAACGCCGGGATCGTCCTCTACTGCCGCGCCCGGTCCTTCGTCGCGGCCCGGATCCACCTGGACGAGGACCGGCTGCGCGCCCTGGACCCGAACGTCGACGTCGAGGGCGTACGCGCCGCCCTGCACGCGGTGGAGTGCGTGTGCCACGGCGGGGCCGCCGCCGGGCAGGCCGCCGCCGACGACGCCGGGCGGCGCTTCCGCTGGTTGGTGGCGCCCCGTTCCACCGTCGTCCAACCGGGGCCGGTGCACACCGGGTTGACCGCCGATCCCGAGGCCGAGGCCGAACGGCTGCTCCGGGTGCTGGTGCGCTGAACACGGCCCGCACGTGGGCTGGGCCTCACCCGCGCTGTGGGGCGTTGACAGAGCGTGTCGGTGCTTCTAGCGTCACGTCTGCCAGAGGTACTAAGCGGTTGCTCACCCATTCGAGCGCGAGGAGAACCAGCATGTCCACCACCGAGCAGCGTGTCGCGATCGTGACGGGCGGCGCCCGGGGCATCGGCGCGGCCACGGCCGTCCGTCTGGCCGCCGAGGGCCGGGCCGTCGCCGTACTCGACCTGGACGAGGCGGCCTGCAAGGAGACCGTGGAGAAGATCACCGCCGCGGGCGGGAAGGCCCTCGCCGTCGGCTGCGACGTCTCGGTCGCCGAGCAGGTGGAGGCCGCGGTCGCCCGCGTCGCCGACGAGCTGGGCGCGCCGACCATCCTGGTCAACAACGCCGGTGTGCTCCGCGACAACCTGCTGTTCAAGATGAGCGACTCCGACTGGGACACGGTCGTGAACGTGCACCTGCGCGGTGCCTTCCTGATGTCCCGGGCCTGCCAGAAGCACATGGTGGACGCCGGGTTCGGCCGGATCGTCAACCTCTCCTCCAGCTCCGCGCTCGGCAACCGCGGCCAGGCCAACTACTCCGCCGCCAAGGCCGGCCTGCAGGGCTTCACCAAGACCCTCGCCATCGAACTGGGCAAGTTCGGCGTCACCGCCAACGCCGTGGCCCCCGGCTTCATCGCCACCGACATGACCGCCGCCACCGCCGCCCGCGTCGGCATGGGCTTCGAGGACTTCCAGAAGGCCGCCGCCTCGCAGATCCCCGTCCAGCGCGTCGGCAGGCCCGAGGACGTCGCGAACGCCATCGCCTTCTTCACCGGCGAGGAGGCCGGCTTCGTCTCGGGCCAGGTGCTGTACGTGGCCGGCGGGCCGCTCGACTGACGCCCGAACCACCCCACCAGGAAACGGAAACGGTTATGGCAGTGCAGGACAGCGGCAAGGTCGCCATCGTCACCGGGGCGAGCCGCGGCATCGGCTACGGCATCGCCGAGGCGCTCGTCGCCCGCGGCGACCGGGTGTGCATCACCGGCCGCAACGAGGACGCGCTCAAGGAGGCCGTCGACCGGCTCGGCGCGGACCGGGCCATCGGCGTCGCCGGCAAGGCGCACGACGAGGCTCACCAGGCGGAGGCGGTCGAGCGCACCATGGAGGCGTTCGGCCGGGTCGACCACCTGGTCAACAACGCGGGCACCAACCCGGTCTTCGGGCCCATCGCCGAACTGGACCTGAACGTCGCCCGCAAGGTCTTCGAGACCAACGTGATCTCGGCGCTCGGCTTCGCCCAGCGCACCTGGGCGGCCTGGCAGAAGGAGAACGGCGGCACCATCGTCAACATCGCCTCCCTCGCCGGGATCGGAGCCTCCCCCTTCATCGGCGCCTACGGCATGAGCAAGGCCGCGATGGTCAACCTCACCCTCCAGCTCGCGCACGAGATGGCGCCGAAGGTGCGGGTCAACGCCATCGCCCCGGCCGTGGTGAAGACCAGGTTCGCCGCCGCCCTCTACGAGGGACGCGAGGAGGAGGTCGTCGCCCACTACCCGCTGGGCCGGCTGGGCACGCCCGAGGACATCGGGGGCGCCGCGGAGTTCCTCACCTCCGACGCCTCCGGCTGGATCACCGGCCAGACCCTCGTGGTCGACGGCGGCATCCTCCTCAACGCCGGGGTGGGCTGACCGCACGGGCCCGGCCGCGCCGCCGCACGGCGTCCCCGGGGACGTTCGAACGCCGCCTCCGGTGCCGTACCGCCCGCACGGCCGGTACGGCACCGGAGGCGTTCGTCTTTCCCGTGCCCTTCCCGGCTCCCCGGGCCGTTCCCGCGTTCGCCCGGGCCGTCCGGCGGGCGCGTCCGGCGTGTTCGAAGACCCCCTGATCCACCCGGCCCGGAAGCCTGTCAGCTCCGTCATATGCTGCGGTAAGGTCTGCCACGTCGTCGGCACGACAGGCCATTCGAAGCCCTGCCGTGCGTGCGGTGGTACGCGCACCGCGGCCCATGCTCCATCCCGTCGGCCGATGGAACCCCCCTCAGCACACCCAGGCAGTAGTGGCATCGCCGACCGAGGAGCGTACAAGTGTTCAGCCAGGACAAGCCTCTCAAGGGCGCAGCCGTGGTGGTGGCGGCGAGCCTGCTCACCGGATGCGGCTCGCTGGTCGGGGAGGGCGAGAGCGACGAGGCGATCGTCATCGGCACCACGAGCACGCCCAGCGTCCTGGACCCGGCCGGCGCCTGGGACGGTTCCTGGGAGCTGTTCCGGAACATCTACCAGACGTTGACGCACTTCCCGAGCTCCAGCGGAACCCCCGAACCCGACGCCGCCCAGCGGTGCGGCTTCACCGACACCGTCAGCAGCGTCTACCGCTGCGTGCTGAAGAAGGGCCTGACGTTCTCCAACGGCAACCCGCTGGACGCCGAGGCGGTGAAGTACTCCTTCGAGCGCACCCTCGCCATCAAGGCGGACACCGGGCCGGCCCAACTGCTGCAGAGCATCGACCGAATAGAGACCTCGGGCGAGCGGACGATCATATTCCACCTCAAGCGGCCGGACGCGACCTTCCCCCTGGTGCTCGCCACTCCCGCCGCCTCCCTGGTCGACCCCGCCGTCTATCCGGCCGACCGGCTGCTGGAGTCGGACAAGATCAGCGGTTCCGGGCCGTACCGCATCGAGGAGTACAAGGACGGCGAGTGGGTCGAGCTGGCCAGGAACGAGAAGTACAACGGCGCGGCGGAGATCAAGAACGACGCCGTCACCGTCCGGTACTTCAAGAACTCGGAGAAGATGGCCGACGAGCTCAAGAAGGGCTCCGTCGACCTGACCTACCGCGGCCTGACGCCCGAACAGGTCACCGATTTCGACAAGAACCGCACCGACTACCCGGACATCAAGCTCAACGAGGTCTACGGCACCGAGATCCGCTACCTGGTGTTCAACCCGGAGCACGAGGAGGCCGCCAACCCGGCCGTCCGCCGGGCCGTGGCCCAGGTCGTCGACCGCAAGGCCCTGGTCCGCAACGTCTACCAGCGCACCGCCGCTCCGCTGTACTCCATGGTCCCCGGCGGGATCACCGGCCACGTCAGCGCCTTCTACGAGGAGTACGGCGAGCCCGACGTGAAGAAGGCCAGGGCCACGCTCGCCGAGGCCGGGATCACCGGGAAGGTCCGGCTGACCCTCTGGTACACCACGGACCGCTACGGGGCCACCACCGCCGAGGAGTTCGCCGAGCTCAAGCGGCAGCTCGAGGCGTCGGGACTGTTCGAGGTGACCCTGGAGGGCCGCGAGTGGCGCGAGTTCCAGAAGGGCGTCACGGAGGGCGACTACCCGGTCTTCGGCCGCGGCTGGTTCCCGGACTTCCCGGACGCGGACAACTACATCTCGCCGTTCGTCGGCAAGGAGAACGCCCTCGGCACGCCGTACGAGGACCGCGTCCTGACCGGCACGCTGCTGCCCCAGTCCCGCAAGGAGAGCGACCGCGGCGCGGCCGGCACCGCCTTCGCCAAGGCCCAGGAGATCCTGGCCGAGGACGCCCGGCTGCTGCCCCTGTGGCAGGGCAAGCTCTACATCGCCGCGCGCGACGACATCGCCGGTGTGGAGTGGTGCATCGACTCCTCGACGATCATGCGGCTGTGGGAGCTTTCCCGCAAGGAGAGCTGGTGACCGCCCGGCCCGCCGCTGTCGGTGGTCACCGGTAGGTTCTGAGGCGCACAGCGGAACCACCACCGGAGGTTGTCTCACGTGAACGGCATGCTGCCCGAGTCCTGGCAGGGCGTCCTCGGCGACGAGCTGAAGAAGCCGTACTTCAAGGAGCTCGTCGAGTTCGTCGAGGCGGAACGGGCGCGCGGGCCGGTCTATCCGCCCCGGGAGGAGGTCTTCGCGGCGCTGGACGCCACCCCCTACGAGCAGGTCAAGGTGGTGATCATCGGTCAGGACCCGTACCACGGCGAGGGGCAGGGCCACGGGCTGGCGTTCTCGGTGCGCCCGGGGGTGAGGATTCCGCCGTCCCTGCGGAACATCTACAAGGAGCTGAACGCGGAGCTGGGCTGTCCCGTCCCCGACAACGGCTACCTGATGCCGTGGGCGAAGCAGGGCGTGCTGCTGCTCAACGTGGTCCTGACGGTCCGGGCCGGGGAGGCCAACTCCCACAAGGGCAAGGGATGGGAGAAGTTCACGGACGCGGTGATCCGCGCCGTCGACGCCCGGCCCGACCCGGCCGTCTTCGTGCTGTGGGGCGCCCACGCGAGGAAGAAGCTGTCGCTGATCGACACCGAGCGGCACGCGGTGGTGCAGGGAGCCCATCCCTCGCCGCTGTCCGCGAAGAAGTTCTTCGGCTCCCGCCCCTTCACCCAGATCAACGAGGCGATCGCGGCACAGGGGCACACCCCGATCGACTGGTGCATCCCCGACCTGGGGAAGTGACCGTCCGGCCCCGTGCGGCGCGCACGGGGCCGGCCCGCGTCAGTCCAGGTCGTAGTCGAAGGTGTACGCGACGGACGGCTCGCCGTGCACCGCGGTGAAGCCCCCCGTCCCCCTCAGCCCGGCCAGCTCCCCGGTGCCGGAGCCGGGCACCACCTCGAAGACGCAGCGCGTGGTCCACTCCTCGTCGAAGGTGCCGCGCTCGGCGAGGACGAAGCTGCCCTTGCGGCCGTCGACGGTGCCGGTGACCAGCTCGTGACCGGTGAAGCTCCCGGTCGACCGCGGGTCGCCGGTGGTGTAGGCGATGGTGTACGCGCACGACGTCCTCTCGGCCTCGACGCCGCCCGTGAAGCGGTTGACGACGGTGGCACTGGCCAGCTTCGGGCCGCCCTCGGTCTCGGCGAGGACGGTCTCCCGCCAGTCGGCGAAGGTGAAGCTGCCGGTGGTGTGCGTGCTCATGGGACCCTCTCGGCCGGGGCGCGGGCCTCTCCCGCGCCGGACGCCACCACTGTCGCGGCCGTACTTGACATCTTCTGTCAGGTACGGCGGGCAGACTGGCGCCATGCGCGCCGACCGTCTTCTGCGGATGCTGCTCCTGCTCCAGAACCGGGGCCGGATGACCGCGTCCGAACTCGCCGCCGAGCTGGAGGTCTCGGTCCGCACCGTCTACCGCGACGCCGAGGCGCTCGCCTCCGCCGGCGTGCCCGTCTACGCCGACCGGGGGCCGGACGGCGGCTACCGCCTCCTGGAGGGCTACCGCACCCGTCTGACCGGGCTCACCGGGGAGGAGGCCGACTCCCTCTGGCTCGCCGGCATACCCGCCGCGGCGGCCGAGCTGGGCCTGGGCGCCGAACTGGCCACCGCCCGGCTCAAGGTGAGCGCCGCGCTCCCCGCGCGACTGGCCGAGCGCACCCGCCGCGTCCAGGAGCGCTTCCACCTCGACGCTCCCGCGTGGTTCCGGGACACCGATCCCGTGCCGCACCTGGCCCGCGTCGCCGAGGCCGTCTGGGAGCAGTGGACGCTGCGCGTCCGCTACCGCCGTTGGCGCGGCGAGGTGCGCCGCGAGCTGCACCCGCTCGGTCTCGTCCTCAAGGGCGGCATCTGGTACCTGGTCGCGCGCTCCGGGGAGAGTTCCGGGGAGGACGCCGAGGACGGCCCCGAGCGCGCCCCCGAGCACGGTTCCGCGGGGTCCGGCGGGGGTGCCGGCGAGAGGAGCGTGCGCACCTACCGGGTCTCGCGCATCCTCGACCTCGACGTCACCGGGGAACGCTTCGAGCGGCCCGCGGACTTCGACCTCGCCGCCCACTGGGCCGAGGTCTCCCGCCGGCTGGAGGCCGCCCGTTGGCGCGGCGAGGCGCGCCTGCGCGTCTCGCCGCGCGCCCTGCGGTTGCTGCCCATGCAGTTCGGCGCGGTGGGCGCACGGGCGGTGCGGGAGGCGGGCGAGCCGGACGAGGAGGGGTGGGTGCGGGTGGTCCTCCCGGTGGAGAGCACCTCCGTGGCGGTGGGCGACCTGCTCCGGCTCGGCGCGGAGGCCGAGGTGCTCGGCCCCGCCGAGCTGCGCGCGGCGGTGGCGGAGACGGTGGGGACACTGGCACGGCGGTACGGGCGGGACGCCACCGCCGGAGCCTGACCTCCTCGGCCGCCCGCGGCGATTAGCGTCGGGAACAGCGTCGGAAGCGGCACCGGCGGCACCCCACACACAGGAGAGACCCGTGACGGACCAGTGGCAGGAGACGGAGGAGGCGGGGGACGCTCCGGAGGACCCGGTGACGGTCAGGATCGGCCAGGCGGTGATGCTCCACCGGGGCGGGGACCGGGAGGAGGCGCGCAACCGGCTGGCCCGGCTGTGGGAGGAGACCCGCGCGGACGGCGACCTCTTCCACCGCTGCGCCATCGCCCACTACCTCGCCGCCGCCCAGGACGATCCCGCCGTCGCCCTGGAGTGGGACCTGCGGGCGCTGGCCGTCGCCGAGACGCTCACCGACCGGGCGGCGGGGGAGGGACGCCGGCCGGCCGTGCGCTCCCTGTACCCCTCGCTGTACCTGCGGCTGGCGACCGACCACGCCCGGCTGGGGGACCCCGGTGCCGCCCGGCGCGAACTGGCCCGCGCCAGAAGGGCGGTGGGAGAGCTGCCGGACGACGCGTACGGCGCGGACGTCCGGGCCGCCATCGACAGGACGGAGTCGCGGCTGGCGGCCCCCGGCGGCTTCGGGGGCCTCGAGGGTTCCGGCGGTCAGTCGCCGTAGACCTCCCGGCAGGTTCGCGCCTGCGCGCTGCGCGGGTCCCAGCCGCCGTACGCCTCGCCGAGCCCGCACACGTCGGTGCCGGGCCACGCGGGCACGCCTCCGGGGGTGCGGTCGGGCCGGTCGGCGGCCGAGGGGGCGCGCTCGCGCGGCGGGCGTCGCGGCCGGTCCGGGGTCGGACGAGGAGCGGGCGGGGCGCTCGGGGCGCCGTCGAAACCGGTGGGACCGGAGGAGCCGGG
>NZ_BAAASZ010000035.1:215004-215887 GCF_039533145.1 Streptomyces macrosporus | reverse complement strand
CAGGCCGCCGCGCGCGCGTGCCCCGGTGCGGCCCGGGTCGGGGGTCCGGCGCGGAGCGTCGGCCGGTGCGGCGGGGCCGTCCGGGGTGCCGTGGGCCGTTCCCGCAGCGCCGCCGTACGGGCCCGGGGTGCCGGCCGTGCCGTCCGCGTGGCGCTGGACGACGGGCAGCGCCGGACCGGACGCGGAGCCGGCGCGGGGCGCGGGGTGCGGGGCGGGGGCGCCCTCTGTCAAGGGCGTGGTCGTCGAGGGCAGTTCGCCCAGCGGGGCGCCGAGGGGCGCGCGGCTTCCCGCGCGCGTGGCGGTGCGCTGTGCGGGGGCGCCGGAGCGCGCCCTCGCCCCGGCCGGTGCGGTCGTGGCGGAGGCGGGACCGGGCGCGTTGGGGGGCGTGCCGCCGTCGGGCACCGGGGTGGCGGCGGGCCGCAGGGCGGGGACGCGGCGCACGGGTCCGGCCGGGTGCCGAGCGACGGTCGGCGAAGGCCCCACCGGGCGGAGCCGGACGGCCGGGGCGCGGTTCTCGGAACCGACCGGCGACCGGGACGCGTGCCCGGAGTCCGACCGGGACGCTCCGGACCGTGTCCGCGAGGCGGGCGCGCCGGAAGCGGACCGGGCCACGGCCCCGTCGGTGGCTGTGCCCGGGACCACCGACACGCGCCGTACCAGCGGAACCTCCGGGGCGGCCGGTCGGCGATCGGTGTCGGCGAGGGGCGCGGCCGGGCCGGTGCCCGGCTCCGTGGCCCGCTGGACGGGAGGAGGCGACGGGGAGAGCACGGCGGGGGAATCCGTGGACGTGATGCCACGGGTCCGAGGAGCGTCGCCCGAACGGCCCTTCCCCGCGGCGCCGGCGTCGCCGGGACGCGCCACCGCGGGCGCCGGGCCGGAGTCC
>NZ_BAAASZ010000035.1:180161-214995 GCF_039533145.1 Streptomyces macrosporus | reverse complement strand
CCGGCCCGGAGTCCGCGGTCGCCGCTTCCGCGCGGCCGGAGCCGCTGCGGGGAGGCCGCGCGGCGGACGGCGCCGAGCCGGACGGGACCGGGCCGGACGGCGTCGGTCCGGACGGCCGCGCCCCCGGTCGCGTCCGGCGTGCGACCTGTGATGTCCGGACGGTCGGCAGCTCCGCCGCTCCGTCCGGGGTGCCGCCGTCCGGCATACCGTCCTGCGGGCCGTCCGCCCCCTCCGGGCGCAGTGCCCGGAGCAGCAGCGGCCCCCCGCTGGTGTGGACGGGCCGCGGGACGGCCGGGCGGGCGACGCCGTGCACCAGGCCGGTCGGGGCGGTGGGCAGCAGGGCGTGGCCGAGGTCGGTGCCGAACGACGGGTTCCGCCAGGCGGCCAGGCCCGCGCGGAAGGCGAGGCCGTCGCTGACGCCGAGCGGGGCACGGGCCACGGTGGGTTCCAACGGTGCGGCGCGACGCCAGCCGCCGTCCCAGTCGCCGGGCACGGACGGCCTCGGAACACCGGGCGCGGACCGTTCCGGGCCGTCGCCGGACGGACCGCTCGCCGCGGCGCCGGAGCCCTCCGTACGCCGTGGACGGTCCGCGGCGCCCGGCCCGACGATCCGGCGGCGCAGCCTGTCCCGCCATGCCATGCGCTCAACCACCTTCGTTCACACGGGTGTTGATGCGGGCGATCTCGGCCACCCACTGCCGGCGTTCGTCGTGGGTCAGGTCGAGGATCTCCTCGCGTTGCCAGTGGAAGTGGTAGGCGATGTACGCGATCTCCTCCCGGAGCCGGGGGAGGGCGTACGTCACGATTCCCCCAGGCGCCCACCCGAGAGGTCGACCTCGAAGTCGCCCTCGCAGTGGGGGCAGGTCACCGCCGCGCGGGTGTGGCCCTCGCTGTTGACGCGGCGGTAGAAGTCCTGGAGGAAGGCGACGTCGGTGGCGTACATCCGCTCCACGATCCCGGCGTGCACGTCGGTGATCGTGCCGATCCGGGTGATCACCTGGCTCAGCAGCACCACGCTCAGGTACGCCGGGTTCTCCTTGACCCGCAGGTCGATCTGGGGCCGCAGCTCGTCACGGGCGGTGGCCAGGCGCATCGCGCCGTGGCGGTGCACCGTGCCCGCCTCGTCCACGTACCCGCGCGGCAGCTCGAACTCGAACTCGGTGCGCAGCCCGTGGTCCTCCCGGGGCGCCGGCGTGGCAGCGGGTGCCGCCGCCTGCTCGGGCGGGGCGGGCGCCGTCACCTGGAGGATCTCCTCCAGGTTGCCCGCCGTCACCGTACGGCGTCTCATTCGACGATGATCTCCTCGAACACGATGGTGACGGTCTCGGTGGCCGCGGAGGACTCGCCCGCCTTCAGGGACGGACCCTCCCACTTGGAGGCCCAGCCCTGCATCAGTTGGATGCGACGGACCGTGGTGCCCTCGGAGTCCTTGATCTCCAGGGTGAGGTTCTGCCGTGCGGAGTTCACGGCACCGTTGTTCAGGGTTTCCTTGATCCAGTTGGTGAACTCGCTGCTCTGGTCGAGTCCTCGGGTGATCGTGATCTCGCCGGCCTGGCGGGCGCCGGGCTGCTTGCGGATGATCTGCTTGCCCTCCGCGCTGACCTGCTTGACCTCGACGACCTCCTCCTCGACGGTCAGTCCGCTGATCTCCTGGATCGACTCGACGAGATAGCCGCCGAGCTGCACGCCGAAGACGTGGGTGGAAAGAGCGTCGCCCACTGCCATGACTGTTCGTCACCTTTCCTTGCCGACCCGGGGGTCACTCGTCGATGAGACTGGTGCTGTCGGAGAACTGGGCCAGCCGGAACACCACGAACTCCGCGGGCTTGACCGGCGCGACGCCGATCTCGCAGACGACCCGTCCCTGGTCGATGGACTCCTGCGGGTTGGTGTCGCGGTCGCACTTCACGTAGAACGCCTCGTCGGCGGTGCGGCCGAACAGCGCGCCCCGGCGCCACTCCTCGGTGAGGAACGCGGTGACGTTCCTCCGGATGCTCGACCACAGCCGGTCGTCGTTCGGCTCGAAGACCACCCACTGGGTGCCCAGCAGGATCGACTCCTCGAGATAGTTGAACAGGCGGCGCACGTTCAGGTAGCGCCAGGCGGGGTCGGAGGAGAGGGTGCGGGCGCCCCACACCCGGATGCCCCGGCCGGGGAAGGCCCGTACGCAGTTCACGCCGATCGGGTTCAGCAGGTCCTGCTCGCCCTTGCTGAGCCGGATCTCCAGGTCCACCGCGCCGCGGATCACCTCGTTGGCGGGCGCCTTGTGCACGCCGCGCTCGGCGTCGCTGCGCGCCCACACCCCGGCGATGTGGCCGCTCGGCGGGACGGTGGTGTTGCGTCCGGTGGCCGGGTCGAAGACCCGCACCCACGGGTAGTAGAGGGCGGCGTACCGGGAGTCGTACCCCGCCTCGTCGTTGCGCCAGGTGCGTACCCGCTGGGCGGTCAGCCCGGGCGGAGTGTCCAGGACGGCCACCCGGTCGCCCATCTGCTCGCAGTGCGCGATCACGGCGAGCTGCACGGTGCGCACGCCCTCGGCGTCGATGTCGCCGCGCTGGTGGGCGCTCATCAGGTCCGGCACCGCGACCATGGTGATCTCGTCGATGGTCTCCAGGCCGCCGAAACCGGTGCGGGCCGCGGCGTCGCCGACGTACTCGGCCGGGTCGAGGCGCGACACCTCGCCGGAGCCGGGCGCGGCGGGCACGGCCGGGGCGTCGGGCAGCGCCACGGTCTGGTTGGCGGGCCTGCTCTGGCCGGCGCCCTGCTGCTCGGCGACCTCGATCAGCTTGGAGGCGCGGGCCTGGTTGACCAGGTACCCCTTGACGTTCTTGCGGCTGGAGGCCTCGTACGTCTCCGCCACCTGGTCGCCCTGGCGGACCAGGACCTTGAAGCGGTCCTGCGGCGGGTTCTCGCCGTCCGCGTCGGCGATCTCCACCGACACCCCGGAGACCCCCGGACGGGCCGCGACCAGGAAGCCGCCGAGCTCCACGGGCTCCGCCGCCCCGGTCTCCGGGCGCAGCCGGGCGCCGCCGGCCGCCGGAGCGGAGGAGTCCTCGGCGGAGCCGCCGATCCGCACGATGTACGCGGCGCCGCCGCCGTTGGCGAAGTACCCGTAGACCGCGTGGGCCAGGTAGGTGCCCTCGGTGAAGCCGCCGAACTGCTGGGTGTACTGGTCCCAGTTGGTGACCAGCGTCGGTGTGTGGAACGGACCACTCCCGGCGAACCCGACGAACGCGGCGACGGCGGTGCCGACCCCCTCGATCGGTCGAGCACCGGACTGCACCTCCTCCACGTACACGCCCGGGGTGAGGTACGTCGGCATGCTCGCTCCTTAGCGTCCTTGCGGGTCACCTGTGTCCAGGCCGAGTCTGCGCGGCACGTCCGCCACGGCGACAGGGACCGGCGGACCCGGCCGGGGGCAGGACCGCTGCCTTTCCGTACCCCCCGCGTCGATCACCCCGGTGTCACCCGTCGTTGCCCCCGCACTGCCCGCGCGGACCTGGACACCCCGTTCGCGCCCGCGGTCCACTGGAGCCGCAGCAGGAGTGCGCCGACGAGGAGGCGACGGGGAGGCAGCGGGTGCGCGAGGTCCTGCGCTCGGTCGGCAGGTCGCTCGCCGCGCCAGGTCGCCAGGAGAGGCCAGGTTGCCAGGGGAGGGAGGCCGGACCCGGCACCGACTTCTCCGACGTGCGGCCGCACACCGGGCCGCCGCTCGTGCGACCCGTGCCGTCGGGGCGCGCCCCGACACCTCCATCGACGACCCCGGACGACGGGAAACGAGGAGGGCCTTGGCGTCTCAATCCGCCGAAGGTGCCACGACGGCGGTGCGAGCGCGCCGGCCATGGCCGTATGGACGGGTCGCCCGTGGCCTCACAGTGAGTCTGCGCCGTCCCCGTCCCCGTCCCCGGGTGCGAGGGTGTACGTGTGCGGTGCGGCCAGGCCGTGCGCGTCGGCGGCGTGGACGCGGTCGCCGTCGCGGCGGGTCGGGCAGAGCAGCAGCGGCAGGGGTGCCGGCCGCAGCCCGATGGCGATCCGCAGGTCAAGGGCGAGCTCTTCGTGGGGTGTGTCGTACCGCCAGCCGCCGGTGACGCGTCCGGTGTGCTCCCGGGCGGTGCCGGTGCCGGTCGCACGCCCGTCGGGAGCGAGCACGAGGTCGAGCTCGAGCGGCGTGTCGTCATCGGTGATCCGCCACCGTCCGGGCGCGATGACGACTCCGGTGGGTGCCTTGGGAGCGGGCACGGGAGTCGCGCCGTAGACCTCGTGGAGCAGGTCTTCGAACTGCGCGTCGCCGTTCGGCGAGTACCGAATGGTGCGTTTGCCGAAGGACGCGGCGGTCTCCAGGTGGGCCGCCACCACCGGGTCCCCGGCCGCGGCCTCGCTCCACACCGCGACGACCGCGTCGCACGCGCCGAGGTCCTGCAGCACCGGCTCCTGCAGGATGCCGTCGGTCAGGACACGCTCGGCGTCCACACCGGTGCGCACTCCGTGTCGGCGCAGCCTGCGGTCGAGCGTGGTCAGCGTGGCGAGGTCCCGTTCGGCGGCGGTGAGGAAGACGGCCGGTGAGGCGGGCCCGGATTCCCTGCTCCTGCGCGTCACGTCCTGCATGTCACTCCTCCACGCTCTCCGTACCCTTCCCCGAGCCGCTCTCCCGGAGACTCCCGAGGCTTGCCGTGACGGGCCGTCCCTCCCTGTGGCGGAGCAGCCCCGCGACGCCCGCCACGGCACTTCTTGTGAGACTCCTGCCGGTGCGTCACGCCTGGGCGTCGAGAACCTGGCTCTCACGGCTGACGATCCAGGGTGCCTTCGGGTCGTACGACGCGAGCCAGTACTCGGCCGTGCAGGTGAACTCGACCGGGAAGAGGTTCGGGCCGTTCTTCTTCAGCCGGTCGACCGCCAGCTCCTCGTTCTCGATGCGCTCCTTCAGGTCGTCGATCTCGGTCTGGTTCCGCGGCACCTGCTGCTGCAGGGTGGCGAGCTCGGCCTTGGCATCCACGATCTTCTTGTCCGTGTCGGCGAGGTTGCGGTGGATGTACGGCGGCAGGTAGCTGGCCTTGTACGTCGGCACCACGCTGTAGACGGTCACCCTGGGGCGGTCGGAGGGAAGCTGGAGCGTGTCGACGTAGTGTGTGACTCTCTGGCTCTTGTCCGTCATCAGGAACGGCAACTTCTTGCCGCCGGGGGTGCTGCCCGGGATGGTGGCGCCCGGGTTGTCCCAGATCAGGATCCACGGCGCACCCGGCGGGTGCTCGCAGGTGCTCATCGCCTGCTGGTAGAGCGCGGCGCGGCCACGGTTCGCGGTGCCCTGCATCGCGGAGCGGATCGGCGCCTCGACCTCGTTGAGGTGGTTCTTGTTGGCCTGGGCGGTGCCCATGAAGATGTTGCTCGCGGTGTTGTTGGCGCCGGCCACGAAGTCGCCGTTGACGGCGTGCATGGCGGTGGAGACCTGCGGACGGTTCTCCCACAGCAGGTACTGGTCGACGAGGCGGATCTCCTCGAACCCCTGCGGGTAGCCCGGCTCCGAACCGCCGCCCGTCTGCCTCAGCAACTGCTCCAGGTGCACCGAGTTGCCGAGGGTGCACCCGTCGGTGTACGTGAGGCCGTTGGAGAAGAGGGTGTCCAGTGGCGCCAGCCTGGCCACGTCCACGTTCTCCGCCTTGCCCCCGCTGAAGGGGGTGAAACGGCGCTGGATGTGGCCGGTGCCGGTGGCCGGCGCCCCGAGTGTCCCTTCCGCGTGTTCCTCGGCGCCATCGGACGGGTGGGGCGCGGCCGAGGTGGTGGGCCGGGGGCGTGCCATCACCCGGACGGCGTTGGCCTCGGCGGCCCGCTCGAAGCGGTCGGACGGGTCGCTGATGCGAAGGCCCGCGCCGTTGTCGGTGCCCGCGACCGCGCCCTGGCGCTGCTGGATGACGTGGGTGAGCTCATGGGCGAGGGTGTGCTTGTCGGCGCCGCCGTCCCCGATCACCACATGGCTGCCGGAGGTGTAGGCGCGGGCGCCCACCTGGGCGGCGGAGGCGCGGGCGGCGGGGCCGGTGTGCAGCCGGACGTCCGCGAAGTCCGCGCCGAGCCGGGCCTCCATCTCGCCGCGCAGCGCCGCGGGCAGCGGCTGCCCCGGACCGCGCAGCACATCCGCCACGGCGGAGCGCTGCACGGCGGCGGTGGCCTCCTCCCCGGTGACGGCGGAGCGCTGCACCCGCGGAGCGGCCCGGTGCCCGGCGTCCCGCAGCATCCGGGTCACGGCGCGGTTGCCCGCGGTGCGTTGCAGGGCCGCCAGCGCGCGGAGTGTGGGGAGGACGGGGACGGCGGCGCCCCGGCCCGCGGACGCCTGCGCCGCGGACGTCCCGCGTGACCGTGCCGTGCCGGGCGCCGGCGCCTGCCGCGGCCGACGCGGGGCTTCGCCCGGGCTGTGGGTGCGCATGTGCCGCCTTCCGGAGTCGGGCGGGCGCGCGGTGACCCGCCGGTTCTTCCTTGATACGGCATGGCGGGCACCGACAGGCAGAGGCACGGGGGCGGCGTTGCTGCCCGATCGGGCAGCACGGGCGGTGCGGGCCGTCGTTCCGGCACCGCGGCCGGCAGCGCAGCCACGGGGTTCTTCGCCCTCGGGGCGGCCGAACGCCGACATCCGCGACGCGGGACGCGGCCCAACGACAGGCTGTTGTCGACCTCGGCCACGAGAACGCCGGCGACGGTTTCCGCCGCCCGCACGGAAAGCCCGCCGGAAGCGAGCCGGCCGAGGCCCGGCAGACCTTACGACAAGGCCATCTCCGGCATCCACGGGGTCCGCGAACGCGCCGACTCCCTGCTCAAGACCACCCGTCAAGGCCCTGCGCGGGGTCGGCCTCGACCCCGGCCGCATCACGAAGATCGTCGCCGCGGCCCTCGTCCCGCGCCAACCCGAGTACGACCGCACCGTCCGACCGGTCGCCCGACGACACGAACCGTTACCGGGAAAGGCTCGTGGCCCACCGCCCCACACCGGGCGCCCCGGTCCGAGAGGCTGTCGGACAGCCGCCTGACGACGCTGCGATGGGATCCTGGCCACCGGCGTCCGGGCCGTCTTCCCCTCACGCCTCGCCGACCTCCGCCAGCCACGGCCCGAACTCGCCCTCCAGGACCAGCCGGCCGAGCTTGCGGTACTCCTGCGCGATCGCCGTCACCACCTGCCGCATGGTGAGCGGCCCGCCGGACTCCGCCGCCAGATAGGCGGCCGTCACCGCGCAGGCCCGGATCGAGCCGCCGGCCATCTCGAATCGGTCCGCGCAGAAGACGAGGTCCAGATCGGCGGCCCGGGGCAGCCGGTCGCCCAGGCACCGCTCCCACAGGGCCAGGCGCCGGCCGGCGTCGGGCACGGGGAAGTCCGCCACCACGTCCAGGCGGCGCGTGAACGCCTCGTCCAGGTTGGCCCGCAGGTTGGTGGTCAGCACCGCGATCCCGTCGAAGGACTCCATGCGCTGGAGCAGGTACGCCGACTCGATGTTGGCGTGCCGGTCGTGCGCGTCCTTCACCTCCGAGCGCTTGCCGAAGATCGCGTCGGCCTCGTCGAAGAGGAGCACCGCGTTGACCGCCGACGCCTCGGTGAAGATCCGCTCCAGGTTCTTCTCGGTCTCCCCGACGTACTTGTCGACGACCGTGGACAGGTCCACCACGTACAGGTCCATGCCCAGGTCCGCCGCGACGACCTCGGCGGACATGGTCTTGCCGGTGCCCGACTCGCCGGCGAACAGCGCGATCACGCCGCGCCCGCGCCCGCCGCCGGGCCGCATCCCCCACTGCCCGAGCACCTGTTCGCGGTGGCGGGCGCGCAGCGCGAGTTCGCGCAGCCGCCGGTGGGTGACCGGCGGGAGCACCAGGTCGTCCCAGCCGACGCCGGGCTCCACCCGGCGGGCGAGCCGGTCGAGCCCCGCGCCGTTCTGGGCGCGCACGGCCGTTCGCAGGTCGTCGGGGCCGACCGGGCGGCCCGCGAGGGCGGCCGTGCGCACCGCCACGTCGGCGGCACGGCGCAACTGGCCGGAGTCCAGGCGGTGCGCGGCGACCGACCGGGCGAGCGCCTCGGCATCGCCGGCCACGGAGCCGTCACCGGCGGCCCGCTCCAGGGCGTGCCGCCAGCGCGCGGCCTGCCGCTCGGGAGAGGGCGCCGGCACGGCCAGGACGACGGGGGTGTCGGCCGCCCACGCCGGGTCCCAGCCCACGGTGCCGTACGTCAGCAGGGGAATGCCCCGCAGGGCCGCGCACCATGGGGCCAGCGTGCGGGCCCGTTCGGCGGGTTCGGCGGGCAGCGCCTCCAGGGGGCCGAGGACGACCCCGGCGCCGGTCAGGCGGGCTTCGAGCGCGGCGACCCGGGCGAGGTGCGGTGCGTCGCCGGAGTGCCGGGCGAGCGCCGCCGCGTCCAGGGCGAGCGGACGCCGCCCGGCCGCGCGCAGGGCGGCGCCGGCCAGTCCCTCGGCGTCTCCGCCCCAGCTGCGCAGGTGGACGAGTCCGGTGCCGGTCCGCGCCGCGGCAGCCGCCCGGCGTACCTCCTCCGCCGCCGCGGTCGGGTCCTCCCACGCCTCGCCGAGCACCCCGGCGAGCCGGGCGTCGGGCCGCGTGGTCCCCAAGAGGTGCCCGGTGACCCGGTCGGGGACCGTCAGGACGCGGGAGAGCGGCGGCCGTTCCGGCTCGGTGACCTCCACCAGACCACCCGCGACCAGCGGCGCTCCGGGGGCGAGCCGGAACCGGGCGGGGGCCGCTCCGGCGAGCCCGCACAGCTCCAGGGCGAGCCCGACCGTGGGCCGACGGCACGTCAGGTCGTCGTTGAGGTAGCCGTAGAGCCGTTCGAACCGCGCGTCTAGGTCGGGCGCCACCGCGACCAGCAGCAGGTCCAGGTCCAGCGGGGACAGGCCGAAGCTCCGGGCGAGGCCGTCGAGGACGGAGCCGGCCGGTGGGCGCCAGGGCCCGTGGGCGGGCAGGTCGAGGCCGCCCGGCTCGTCCAGGATGCGGGCCGCCGCCTCGGGGGTGAGGTACTGGCCTCGGTACGGGTCGTCGGGGTCGGGGTCGGCGGCGCGGCGGGCCGTCACCGCGTGCCGCACCCGCTCCTCGACCGCGCGGAGCCGCGTCCACAGGGGCTCCACGTCGGCGGGGACGGCTTCGGGGACGGCTTCGGCGTCGGGCCGGGCGGCGATTCCGGCGGCGACGGGTTCGGCGGTGTACGTCACGGCCGGCGGTCCCCTCGACGGCGCCGGGCGGGGGCGGACGGCCGCTCGCGCGGACCGGCGAAGCCGTCCGGCCCCGGATCGCTCGTCTCCGTGTAGCGCAGCCGACGCCCCGACACCGCTTCCCCGCCCTCGCGCCGGGCGGCGGAGCGCACCACGAGCCCTTCGGTGACCGGCGGCGCGACGGCCTGGCTCACCCCGGCGAGCGGCGCCCGCACCCGTACCCCGAGCGACGCCTTCAGCTCCCCGCCGAGCGCCGACCACACATCGGAGGCGGCCGGCGCGTCGAGCCCGGCGGTGTCCAGACCGACGGTCAGGCCGAGTTCGGCGAGCGTGCCGGTGAGCAGCCGCGCCGGCAGCGTGTCGGTGACCACCAGGCAGGCGAGCACCTGCGAGAGCAGCCGGTGCTCGTCCTGCGGGCGGCTCGCCCACGCCGTGACCAGGTACGTCAGTTCGAACCAGCGTGGCGGGGTGCGCCGCGCCACGAGCCGCCCGTCCGCGTCGTACACCTCCCCGGCGCCGCTGCCGCGCCGGGTGGCGTCCTCGCGGATGTCGTACAGGAACACGCAGACCGTCGGGGCGTTGCGGCGCGCCGCCCACTCCCGGGTGGGGGCGTCGAAGACCACCTCGACGCCCGACGCCTCCAGGCCGGACTCGCCGAGCAGGCGGCGCAGCCCCTCGTCGACCTCGTGGATCACCGGCGGGTCACCTCGTCGGGCGGCTGGACGCTGCCGCTGACCACCAGGAAGTCGGTCTTGACCGGGGAGAAGCCGGGGCCCCTGGCGGTGATGGTGCGCGGTCCGGTCTGGTCCTTGGCGAGGACGAGGAGCTGCCCGATGAACGTGCCGTCGGGGCCCGGCACGGTCGGCGCCGCCGCCGCGGTGATCCCCGGTTTCCAGGTGAACCGCACCGGCACTCCCGGCGGGAAGTCCTTGCCGCGCACCGAGGTGACGAAGCCGGGCTTGCCGACCTCGGGCACCGCCACGATGCGCGGCTGGAGGATGCGCAGCCGCTGCCGGGCGGTGTTGTCGCGCCGGTCGGCGTCCGTTCCGGTGGTGGTGAGCTCGCCGGTGACGCGGCCGGTCAACGCCTTGTCGGGGCTGAGGACGACCCGGACGACGGTGCTCGTGCCCGGGGCCAGATCCGGCAGCGCGCACACCCAGGAGCGGTCGCAGCCCGGCGGCGGCCCGTTGTTCGGGACGCCCGCGGGCAGGCCGATGCGCAGCCGTAGCCCGGTCGCCAGGGCGTTGCGGCCGTTGCGCACGGTGTACGTCACCACGACGCGCCCGCCGACGTAGCCGGGGTTCGGCTGGGTCGTGACGCGCACCCCGGGCCCGGCCTCGGGCTCGTCCGGCGCCGGAGGCACGGTGGGTGGCGGGCTGGTGGGCGGCGTCGGGGGCGGGGCCTCGCGCACCGGCACCACGGTCCGGCCCGCGTTGTCGCCGGGCCTCGGGTCCAGGACGGTGCCGGTGACCGACCAGTCGACCGGCGCCTCGCCAGGGACGACCCCGGTGAGGGTGACGTTCACCGGGACGGTGGTGCCGGGCGGCACCACGCCGATGTCGCACTGGAGGGACGCGGCGTCGCAGGTGCCTCCGGGCCGGGTCAGCCGGGTGATCCGCACACCGAGTGGCGGCGCGATGGTCAGCCGGGTGCCGGGGGAGGCGGCGGGGCCGTTGTTCACCACGTCGACGCGGACCGTGGTGGAACGGCCGACGGTGACCTCCGGGACGGTGCCGGGCGCGCGGACCGCGAGGTCCACGGACTGCTGGACGCCGGGTTCCTTCTGCCGGCCCGGCAGACCGGCGGTGAGCGGGGTGAGACGGCCGGACGCGATGTGCAGGAGGTGCAGCTTCTCGGGACTGTTGGCCGGAAGGCCGGCGCGTGAACTGAACACCAGGCTCTTGCCGTCGGCCGTCCAGGCGGCGTCACGCGGCTGGAACGGGCCGGTGGCCGACGTGTCCGGCAACTCCCGGTGGCAGGCGCCGGGGAGGCCGCGGGCGGCGGCGGGCAGCAATACCCGGCACCCCCTGCCCGACGGGGACGTCGACAGGATGCCGTTGCGCTCGTCGATCCGGCCGCCGCCGTTCTTGCGGTTGAAGACGATACTGCGCCCGTCCGGTGAGAACGCCGGGCTGTCGTCGATGACCTCGCAGTCGCCCGGGCAGATCTCGGCGCTCAGGTCGCGCTGCCGGCCCAGGTCGTTCACGGGCACGGTCCAGACGTGCTTGTTGCCGCCGTTCCCGTCGATCACGTGGTTCCGTGTGAAGGCCAGGGTGGTGCCGTCGGGGGACCAGGTGGGCTGGGCGTCGCCGCCGGTGCCCTGTCCGTCCGGCGGAGTGATCTTGCCGCGGATCGCGCCGGTCGCGACGTCCGCGATCAGGATGCGGCCGGGACCCGCGGCTTCCCCGACGCCGCCCGGCGAGGTCCGGGTGAAGGCGAGGTACCTGCCGTCCGGGGAGAACGTCGGGTCGGTGTCCCGGTCCCCCGGGCCGCGTCCCGCGAGCGGCACGGGTGCCTCGTTGGACCCGTCGGCGTCCACCATCCAGATCCGCTGGACGCGGCTGTCGGGGGCGCCCTCGAAGCGGGTCACCACGATCCGGCGGCCGTCGGGCGTGTAGTTCTGCCGCTCGGTCCACGGGTCGTACCCGGGGTCGGGCCGGAACAGCGGGTCCTCGACGGGATCGGTCTCGGTGTCGGCCCTCGGGTCCTCCCGGAGGATCGTCAGCCTCAGATCGCGAGGGTCGGCCCCGTCCATCCGGACGTCCTGCAGCGTCACCGTGTGCGGGCTGGACGCCGAGGTGCGCTCCACCACCACACCGCCGTCGTCGAGCGAGCCGAGCCAGGTGGGCGAGAGGACCTCTCGGTCCTCGCTGAGCACCAACGACGGGGTGTCGGCGGAGTGCGCGGGCACCCGGAACACGTGGTCCCAGTCGCCTTCGCACTCACAGGTGATCTCGGGGCTCAGGAACAGGACCTCGTCCCCGTCGGGCAGCCACGCCGCCCCGTGGGCATGCCACTGTGCCTGCGCGCCCCCGAGCAGTGGCCCGTCGGTGCGCCCGTCCGTCACCCGCAGTCGGGGGCCGTTCCGCCCGGCGGCGGTGGCGGTGTACGCGATCAGGTCCCGGTGGGCGGGGTCGTCGACCGGGTTCCACACCGGTTCGGTGGCCGCGCCGTTTCGGGGATCGGTGATCCGGGAGGCGGTGCCGCCGGCCAGGGGCCGTACGTAGACCTGCCGACCGACCGCCGGGTCGCTGTCGCCGGAGTACGCCAGGCGCCGCCCGTCCGGGGAGACCGTGGGGTGCTCCTCGTTCGAGGGCGTGTCGGTGAGCCGCTTCAGGCCGGTGCCGTCGGTGCGCACCAGCCACAGGTCGCGCTGGGTCCGGCCGCCCGGTCCGCCGGGTTCGGCCGAGTCGAACACCACGGCCCGGCCGTCCGGCGTCAGCCGGGGGTGCGCCGCGTCCCGGCCGCTGGTGAGACGGCGCACCGAACCGTCGGCGGACCGCAGGTAGATCTGCGGGTCCTTCTCGTCACGGCGGCTCGCGAACACCATCGCGTCACCGAGGGCGGACGGCTGGACGTCGAAGTGGTCCGGGCCCGCGCCGAACAGCGGCTTGCTGGAGGTGTCGGTGTCGACCCGGCCGAGACTGCGGTGCCGGGTACCGGCGTACACGACCCGGGTGTCCGCGGTGTCGGTCACCCGCGGCCGGGCCTCGGCACTGTTCTGCTCCGAGGCCGCCGTCACCGTGAGCAGCGGGATCAACAGCAGCAACGACGTGCCGAGCCTGGCCAGGCGGTTCCGCCCGCCGGAACCGGCGGTTCCCATCACAGCCCCCCTCACGGTCCGGTGCGGCACCCGGATGTGCCCCCGCCACCCTGCAACGGCCGCGTGCGGCGCGGCAGGGCGGCGGGGCCGTACCCGGGGGAACGCGTGGTGCGCTTTCGGGCAGTGCCGGGGGACCGGCCGTCGTCAGATCAGCCCGTTGCGCAGCGCGTAGCCGACCGCGTGGGCCCGATTGCGCAGTTGCAGCCGCGTGGTGATCCCATGGAGCACGTTCTTGACGGTCCGTTCGGAGTACGCGGTCTTGCGGGCGATCTCCGCCGTGTCCAGGCCCTCCGACACCAGGCGCAGCATGTCCGCCTCGCGCGGGGTCAACGTGGACAGGGACAGGCCCCGCGGATCGAGCGCCGAGCGCTGGAGGCTGCCCACGTGCGTGAGCAGTTTGCCGAGCAGGTCGCCGGGCAGCACGCCCTCACCGTTGGCTATCGCCAGGACCAGATGGAGGAGTCGGTCCTGGTCGGCCTCGACGCGCCGCAGCACCGCCGCCACGCCGCACTCGACGACGCGTTGCAGCGTGCCGGGCCCGAGAGTGCCGACCACGAGGCCCGTGCGGGTGGCGGTGTTGTGCCGCAGCCGGTGCAGCAGGGCGGCCACATCGTCGTCGACGCCGTCCACGACCACCAGCGACGTCTGGGCCTGTTCCGCGTCGGCATCGTCGAGCAGGTCGACCTCGGGGCGCGGGCGTAACTGCTGGACGACGCCGACGCGTAGGACGGGATCGGCGGCGTAGACGGCCACGGTCACCCGGTTCGGGCGATCGGAGCGGGAGGTCCGGTGCGTGGACCGGGGCTGGGCGGGCACACGTGACATGGTGGCGGGCATGGCCGGGACGCTTTCCTCTGAGCAGGGCATGGGGCTACCTGTTTCGTCAGTCCTGAATCCGTGGGGCGACGCAGAAACGGCACGACCGCCCGTGTGCTGACCGCACGAGGCGACGAGATGCCGTGACCACGCTTCATCAGAAGGGAGTCGGTTGTCGCGTTTCGGGCACTTCGATTGCCCGGATGTTGCCCTCGCGCTCCTCGTCGAGCCCTTGGGCACGGTCCTACCGTGGCGGCGTGACGCCTTCTGAAGCCTCTTCCGGTTCCGGCGCGCCCGACCTCGACATCCCGGCGGTGACGGTGGCGCCGGGCGGCACCGCCACGACCGGGGTGACCGTCCGCAACGACAGCGACATCGTCGAGGCGTACAGCCTGGAGGTCGTCGGGGACTGCGCTTCCTGGTCCACCGTGGACCCCCCGCGGGTCTCCCTCTATCCCGGCACCTCGGAGACGGTGACGATCCGCCTGGAGCCGCCGCGCTCCCCGGAGGTCCGGGCCGGTGAGACACCCCTGGGAGTGCGGGTCCTGCCGACCGAACACCCCGAGTCGGTGCGGGTCCTCGAAACCACCGTGCACGTCGAGGAGTTCCGGGAACTGCGCACGGAACTGGTGCCCAAGCGCCGGCGCGGCTGGCTGCGGGGCCGCTACCGGCTGGCGGTGCGCAACCAGGGCAACTGCCCCGTGCAGGTGGGCTTCACCCCCGGCCAGGCGGGCGAGGAACTGGGATTCGCCTTCACCCCGGCGGAGCCGACACTGGAACCCGGCGAGTCGACGGAGGTCGGACTGCGGGTCCGCACGGGCAAGCCGGTGTGGTTCGGCGCCCCGGTGGTGTGGCCGTTCACCGTGGACACCGCCGAAGCCGGCGACCAGGAGGCGGCACGACGGGACGCGACCGCCGTCCGGGCGCCGCTGGAGGCGGAGTTCGTTCAGATCCCGATCTTCCCCAGGTGGCTGCTCGTGGTGCTCGCGGCACTGCTCGCGCTGGTGCTCGCCTGGTTCGCGCTGGTCCGTCCGGTGGTGCGCAGCGCCGCCGAGGAAGCGGCCAACGAGGCGGTTCAGCCGCGTCCCACGCCCGCCGGAGAGCCGGGTGGGCAGAATCCGGACACCGGTTCCGGCGACGGTTCGGACGCCCGCCCCGGTGGCCGGGAGACGGGGGCGCCGTCCGGGCCGGGCGGCGACGAGTCCGCGGCCGATGCCGGCGCCTCGGGCGGCACCGGCCGGCAGAGCTCGGCGACCATCGATCTGCAGACGTCCGCCGGGGAGACCAAGACCGGTACCTACCGGGTGCCCGAGAACAGCGTCTTCGGGGTCACGGACATCGTCGTCGCCAACTTCCAGGGGGACGAGGGGGTGCTGACGATCTCGTTCGGCGACCGCAAGATCACCACGATCGCGTTGGAGACCTTCCGCAACCAGGACTATCACTGGGTGACCCCCATCGAGATTCCCGAGAACGACACCGTGACCGTGGAGGTGACCTGTGAGAAGCCGGGCACACCGGCCACCGGCCGTCGGGCGCAGGGATGTCATGAAGTTCTGAACGTGAGCGGTGTGCTCAGCCGTACCACGCAGTGAAGACTCCAGGACACTATCGATCGGTGTCGGCGCCATCTGAAGAGTTGGATCTTGTTCCGTCTGGAAAACGACGACCCGGGTCCGAAAACCGGCTCTGCCCGGATGGACGTGTTCCGCTGAGACCGGGAGACGCGGTGCCGGACGGCAAGCTGCCGGCCGGCGCGCCGCGCGCCCGTACTACGCTGCCACGGTGATGAACCCCACCGAGCCCCAGGACCCGCGGCCGGTCGCCCAGGGCTCGGCCGCTGCGCAGAGCGGCCGCGCGGGCTCCGTCCGCGGCGGCGCGGCCGACCAGGGCCGCCCGACCAACGAAGGGCGCCGGGCCGCGGCCCGCAACCGGGACGCCCTCGTCGCCGCCGCCCGTGAGGTCTTCGCCGAGCAGGGTCTGAACGCCCCGCTGTCCGCCGTCGCACGCCGCGCCGGGGTGGGGCAGGGCAGTCTCTACCGGCACTTCACCGACCGGGTCGCGCTGGCCTCCGCGATCCTGGACGAGAACGTCCGGCGGATCGAGCAGGCGGCCGCCGAGCCCGACGCGAGCCTCGAGAGCCTCCTGGGCGTGGTCACCTGGCAGCTGACCCGCTCGACGGCGTTCGTCGACCTCCTGCGCCTGCACGGCGAAGAGTACGCCCGCACGCTGGCCAGGCGCGTCCGGAGCGCCCTGGCGCGGCACCTGCCCGCGGGACACCGCCTGTCCGCCGACGACGTCATGCTCGCCGTCGCGATGGTCTCCGGGGCCGTCGGCGGCGGCCCCACCCCGGCGGAACGGGAGCGCCTCGCCCTGAAGGCCTGGCGCCTGCTCGGCATCGAGGTGGGGCCGGTGCGGCCCGTCGGGGCAGCCGGGGACGTGTGATCGTCAGCCGCCGTTGGACTGGCGGATGCCCTTGCCCGGCGCGGTGAACCTGTAGACGTACCCCCCGTCGGGGCCGCTGACGGTCATGTACGCCGTCCTGCCGCCCGGAGTGATCGCGACGTTGGTCGCCGACTCCAGGCCCTCGGCGTTTTCGGCGGGGACCTCGACGGTGGCCAGGCGCTTCCCGTACCGGTCGTGGACGGCCATGGCCGGGCGGCCGTGCAGGGCCTGGTAGAGGTTGCCGTCGGCGTCCACGGCGATGGAGTCGGTCCGGGCCAGGCCGCCGTCGACGTGGATGGCCTCGTGCCGGGAGGTCACGGCGGTCCTGTCGGCGTCGAGCAGCAGGTAGGAGACGGTGTTCTCGGCGAGCTCGCTGATCCACAGGCCGTGCTGCTCGGGGTCGAACACGATTCCGTTGGGGTGGGCGAGTCCGTCGGCCAGGACGGTGGCCTTCGTGCCGGCGCGGTCGATGCGCACGATGCGGCCCTCGGCCTTGCCCGGCTCCATGCCGCGCAGGTCGCTGATGTACAGGTTGCCCTCGTCGTCGAAGGCGATGTCGTCGGGGTTCATCCGGGAGCCGTCGACCTCGCCGGAGAAGAACGTGCGCGGGTCCGAGCCGTCCAGGGCGACGGTGACGATGGACCCGGTGACGTAGTCGGTCAGGTACAGGCGGCCGTCGCGCGGGCCGACCTGCGCGGAGGTGTAGGCGCCGGTCCTGTCGGTGTAGACGCCCTCGTGTTCGCCGGTGGCCACGTCGACGGAGATGACCTTGGGTTCGCCGGGGGGCGCGGTGACGTCCACGACGTACAGGGTGCCGTCCTCGTCCAGGACCGGCCCCTCCAGCAGGGTCATGCCGGTGGCCTCGTGCACGTCGGTCACGTGCGCGACCCGGGTGGCCCGGATGCTCTTGCCCTCGCCGACCGGCGCGGGGTGCGGGGCCGCGCCGGCGCCGGCCTGGGCGGCGCACCCGGTCAGTGCCGACAGGCCGACGGCGGCCAGGCCGACCAGGAGGCGGAACATGCGGTACGTGGCCATGAGGTGGTGGTCCTTCCTGTGTCCGGGCGATCCGGACGACGTGGCGTGCGGGGGACGTGCTTCCGGTCGTGGCGCCGGGCGCGCGGGAACGGGCCCCTCCGGAGCCGGGGGACCGGCCGGAGGGGCCCGGCCGGACAGCCGTCAGGCGACCGACCAGCCGCCGTCGGAGGGCAGGATCGCGCCGTTGATGTTCACCGCGTCCTTGCTGAGCAGGAACGTGATCGAGGCGGCCGGCTCCTCGGCCGTGGCCAGGCCGGGGATCGCCACGCGCATCCGCGCGGTGCGGACCGAGCCGTACGGGGCGGCACCGGGCACCCGGATGCCGGTGGCCACCGCGCCCGGGGCGACGGCGTTGACCTGCACGCCCGTGCCCGCGTACTGGTAGGCCGACGACTTCGTCAAACCCACCAGGGCGTGCTTGGAGGTCGTGTAGGCGGCTCCGGCCGCCGAGCCGCGCAGGGCGGCCTCGGAGACGACGTTGACGATCCGGCCGCCGCCCGCGGCGAGCATGCCGGGAACGACGGCGCGCATCAGGCGCATGGGGCCGTCGACATTGATGCGCATGACACGTTCCCAGATGGTGTCGTCGACCTCGTGCACGGCGGCGTCGTCGTCCATCACGCCCGCGACGTTCGCCAGGGCGTCCACGCGGCCGTCCGCGGCGGCCAGCACCGCGTCGGCGGACTCGGGCGCGGTGATGTCCGCGGTGACGGGCACGACGGCCCCGTCCGACTCGGCGGCCAGGGCCGCGAGGCCGTCGGCGGAGACGTCGACGGCGATCACGCGGCCGCCCTCGCGTCGCACGCGGGAGGCCACGGCCCTGCCGATGCCGGAGGCGGCGCCGGTGACGACGACGGTCTGGCCGTCGAAGCGGCCGGGCGTGATCTGCTCGGTCCACTGCTCGGGAGTGCCGATCTCGATGCCCGGGTCGGGCTCCTCGGCCGGGGCGGTGCCGGCCGGAGGAGCGGTGGGCAGGCCCTCGGGGATCCGGCCGGTCTCGGCGGCGGTGACCAGCACGTCCACGAGTTCGCGCGGGAACGTCCCGCCGGACGCCTGCACGAGCTGCTCCAACGGCAGGCCGAGGGCGAGGGCCTGCTCGCCCTGCCCCCGGGAGGCCGACAGACCGCGCAGGACCTGCCCGGCGGCGGGGTCCGCCGGCCAGTCACGCAGTGGGGAGGCGGGGGTGAGGTTCGACATCGTGGGCCTTTCGCGTCGTGGCGCTGGGCGGGGCCGCGCGGATCGGGGCCCGCACCGGAACCGGACAACAGTGTCCGGTTCTTGGGGTACGGTACCCGTAACCGCGCGAGACGCCTTGCGAGGACACCGGCCCACATCCCGCGCGGTGCCCCCGGTGCACGCCCCCACGAGAGGAACCCGCCGCATGACCCTGCCGCAGTGCGACACCCCGCCCACACCGCAGGAGACCGCCGCCCTGCGCGAGCGCTACCGCGTCGAGCGGGAGCGCCGTGTGCGCCCCGAGGGCTTGGGCCAGTACCGGGCGGCGGACGCGGAGTTCGGTTACTTCGCCGCCGACCCGTACGCGGGGGAGCCCCCCGAGCGCGAGCCGCTGCACGACGTGGTGGACGTCGCCGTCGTCGGCGGCGGGTTCGGCGGCATCCTCGCCGGGGCGCGGCTGCGCCGGCAGGGCGTGGAGCGCATCCGGATCGTCGAGAAGGGCGGCGACTTCGGCGGCACCTGGTACTGGAACCGCTACCCGGGCATCCACTGCGACATCGAGTCGCACGTGTACCTGCCGATGCTCGACGAGACCGGGTACGTGCCGGAGTGGAAGTACGCCCCCGGCGAGGAGATCCGCCGTCACGCGGTGCGCATCGCCGAGCGGTTCGACCTGTGTGAGGACGCCCTGTTCTCCACCGCCGTCACCTCGCTGACCTGGGACGAGACCGCCCAGCAGTGGGTGGTCGCCACCGACCGGGGCGACGAGTTCCGAGCCACGTACGTCATCACCGCCACCGGCACGCTCTCGGAGCCCAAGCTGCCCGGCATACCCGGCATCGAGGACTACCGGGGCCACACCTTCCACACCTCCCGCTGGGACTACGGGTACACCGGCGGCAGCCCCGAGGGCGGCATGACGGGCCTGGCGGGCAAGAAGGTCGGTGTCGTCGGCACCGGCGCCACCGGCGTGCAGGTCGTCCCGATGCTGGCCGAGGACGCCGAGCACCTGTTCGTCTTCCAACGCACCCCCTCCGCCGTGGACGTGCGCGGCCAGCGGCGCATGACGCCGCAGGAGGTCGGCGCGGACCGTCCGGGCTGGGCGGCCGAGCGCCGCGAGAACTTCCTGCGGATCGTCTCCGGCGAGGACGCCGAGCAGGATCTGGTCGACGACCGCTGGACGGCTTCGGCCGCCCTGCTGGAGAAGCTTCTGCCCAGCTTCCGCCGCGACGGCGAGCCGGACTTCGAGGCCGCCTACGAGGCCGCCGACCACGCCACGATGAACCGGATCCGTGAGCGCGTGGCCGCCGAGGTCACCGACCCCGCCACCGCCGCGGCCCTCCAGCCCTGGTACCGGTACGCGTGCAAGCGCCCCACGTTCTCCGACACGTACCTGCCCACGTTCAACCGGGACAACGTCACCCTCGTGGACACCGCCGACACCCACGGGATCGAGCGCATGACCGAGCGCGGCGTCGTCGTGGGTGGTGTGGAGTACGAGGTCGACTGCCTGATCTTCGCCACCGGATTCTCCGTGGGGGTCTCCGGCATCACCTCCGGGAAGCTGCCCGTGATCGGCCGCCGCGGCGTCCGACTCCTGCACGCGTGGGCGCGGCAGGGCCCGCGCACCCTGCACGGCTTCACCAGCAACGGGTTCCCGAACCTGATCCAGATGGGCTCGTTGCAGAACGCCAGCAGTGTGAACTTCACGCACGTTCTGGACGAGCAGGCCATCCACGCCGCGGCCCTGGTCGCCGCCGCGGAAGCCAAGGGCGCCCTCGTCGAACCGACCCGCGAGGCCGAGGACGCCTGGATCGCCGCCCTGGCCAAGGACGCCCCCGACCACGAGTGGTTCCACGCCGAGTGCACCCCCGGCTACTACAACCGCGAGGGCCGCGGCCGCCCGAACGGCCCGACCGCCTACCCGCACGGCGCCGTCGCCTTCCACGACCTCCTGCGCCGCTGGCGCGAGGAGAACATCGACGAGGTCCTCCAGGCCAAGGCCGCCGTCTCGGCCTGACACTCCGCGCGGCAGGTGCGGCGCCGCCCACCGCGCCTCGAGCAGGGGCACGGTGGGCGGCGCTGTTCCCGGGCGCGTGACCAGGGCGGTCACGCGCCGTCCGTCCACGGCGGTCGCGCGCAAGGGCCGCGGACCCTCCGCAGACCCTCGCCCGAGTCCGCGGGAAGGCGGACGCGGTCGGTTGCGGACTCGGAGGTCCCGAACAGCGGAGCCGGCTTCCGCAGGGTGAGGTCGGTGCGCCGGTACGCGGCCACCGGCAGCGCCCGGTCCTCCAACGGCGGCGACCGGTGGCGTGACTGACGGCTCGGATGCTTGATGGTCCGTCCCGGGGGAGAGGGACACGCGACCGTGGACCGTCTCGGGCGAACCGTGGTCGCCGAGCGAGCCGCCGCTGCCGGTACCGGGGCGAAGCCGAAGCCGGGGCGGCCGAGGAAGAGGCCCGACACGCTGCCCGGCGACCGCGGCCACGATCACGACACGTACCGCCGCGTGGTCCGGGCGCGGGGCGTCAAACCGGTGATCGCCCGTCGTGGTGCCTGATGGATCCGGTCTCGGAACCCACCGGTGGGTCGTCGAGCGCACCATCGCCCGACTGCACGGCTTCCGCCGCCCACGCGTCCGCCGGGAACGACGGGACGGCACGCACGGAGTCTTCCTCGGCCCCGCCACCTGCCCACATCACCCACCGACACGTCCGACGCCTTTGCCGGGACCTCTGAGCGGGCTCGTCACGCGGCCACGCCCCGAAATCCCGACGAGCCGGTTCAGACACCCGCCCGGGTGAACGTCACATGCGTGACTCCGCTGGGGGAGGAGATGGCCTCGATCTCGTAGTCCTTCTCGAGGCCCTCGAGTCCGTCCCAGAGGCGTACGCCGCGGCCGAGCAGGATCGGAACCACCACCGTGTGCATGTGGTCGACGAGACCGGCGGCAAGGAAGTCGCGGAGCATGGTGGGACCTCCGCCGATGCGTACGTCCCGGCCTCCCGCGGCCTCGCGGGCCGTCGCGAGCGCCTCTGCCGGCGAAGCCTCGATGAAGTGGAACGTCGTGCCGCCCTCCATCTCGATCGACGGGCGCGGGTGGTGGGTGAGGACGAAGACCGGTGTGTGGAAGGGCGGGTTGGGCCCCCACGCGCCCTTCCACTCCGGATCCTCGTGCCAACCGGGCGGCCCGAACTTCCCGGCCCCCATGATCTCGGCGCCGATCCCATCGGTGAACAGCCGGGAGAAGGCGTCGTCGACGCCGCCGGTCCCACCCGTCCGGCCGAGCATTGCGCGGCCCCACCGGGTGGCGAACATCCACTCGTGCAGCTTTTCGCCGGCGTGGCCGAACGGTGCCTCAAGGGTCCGACCGTCGCCGGTGGCGAAGCCGTCGAGCGAGACGGCGAGGTTCTGGACGCGAGCGAGTGACATGGCTGTGCTCCCTGCTGGTCGTCTCGATCCGGGATCTCGATACGGGGTGGAGCCGGAACGACCGCCGCCCCGACACCACGCTGTACAGACGCTCATGGTCGAGCGAACTCATCGCGCCCATCGTTGCGCGGGTTGCGCAGCCGTCGCCGGATTGACTGCGCAGGTCGCCGCGGGAGAGCCCGGACAGCGGGGGAAGAGCGGGCCGTGCCTGCCAGTGCCACCTCAGGGCGCACGCGCGGACGGCCGCGCTTGCGGGGAACTCTCAGCGCGACCGTGGTCTGCTCGAAGGCGGGTGCGTCGCCGGCCCGGCCGGGAGCGAGGACGAACGCCGGCGGCCACCCCGCTGCGGTGTCCGGTCCGGAGACAACGGCTCGGTCCGCGTCCCCTGCGCGTCGGTCAACGACACTCCCGGACCACCGACCGGCCGATCCGAACGGAACCGCCCGGCTCGCCGGCTTCTTCCTCCGGTCCGCCCGATGATCCGAACGGAACCGCCTCATGTCCGGCAGTACGTGTGGCGAGATCCTCGTCCGTGATGGGACGGACCACCCGGCACGGGGTCCCGAACGCGACGGTCATGGGGGGAATGCTGCGGCTGACGACGCTGCCGGCGCCGATGACCGACCCGTATCCGATACGGACACCGGGCAGGACCACCGCGTTGCTGCCGATCCACACCTTGTCCTCGATCACGATCGGCTCCGAGAATCGCCCGAAGTCAGCGCGTCGCGAGGGATGCACCGGGTGTCCCGTCGTGGTCAGCGTCACGCTGGGAGCGATCATGACACCGTCGCCTATGCGGATGTCCACGTCGTCGACGAACGTGAGGTTCACGTTCCCGAAGAAGTCGTCGCCGATGTGGACGTTGCTGCCGAACGCAGCGTGGAACGGCGGTAACAACACCGTGCGTTCACCGACCGAGCCGAAGATCGCGACGAGCAGCGACCGACGCTTCTCCGTTTCGCTCGGTGGTGTGTGGTTGTACTCGAAGATCTGCTCGGTGCGGCGCCGAGGGGCCTGGAAGGCCGCCTCCGACTCGGTGTAGACGAGCCCCTTGGCGATCCGGGCCAGGACTTCTTCCTCGTGAGCACGCGTCACAGCGGAACGCTCCCTTCGTCCAACCCCTCGGGCACAGGCCCGACGCGCCCCCGGTCGACCGCGCGCACCAGAGCCTATGCGCACCGTGAAGACGCCACGAGTCATTTCGGGCCGCGAATCACGGTCCCCGGACGCCCCACGGGCACCGTCCCCCGGTCTCTCGTTCGGATCCGGCCGAATCAGGGAGCGGGGTCTGGTGCCGTGGACCACAAGGCGGAGGAAGAGGTCGGGGCGGAGCCCTGACGAGGGACGACAACGCCGCGAGGCACGGTGTCAGACCCCGCGAACCCGGCATGGTCCAAACGAAACCGCCTAGACGTCCGAGCGGGTGCCGCGTGTGGCACCCGCTGATGCGACCACCACGCACAGCACCGCGATCCACTGCGACCAGTGCAGCGACTCCTGGAGCACGACGAGGCCGACGAGGGCCGCCATCGCCGGTTCGAGGCTCATCAGGATGCCGAACACGCGCGGTGGGATCTTGCGTAGTGCTTCCAGATCCAGCGAGTACGGGATCACCGACGACAACAGTGCCACGCCGAGTCCCGCGACCAGGACCCACGGCTGAATCATCGCCGTTCCGCTGTCGGCCACGCCGAACGGCACAACCACCAGTGCCGCGACGGCCATTCCCAGAGCCAGGCCATCGCCTTCCGTGGTGTGGCGGCCCAGCGCCGCGCCGACCAGGATGTACAGGCCCCAGCACACTCCTGCGGCGAGGGCGAACAGAAAACCGGCAAGGTCGAGGTCGCCGCGTCCCTCCATCAGCAGGACCACACCGCCTGCCGCGAGCACGGCCCAGAAAGCGTCCAGCCATCGTCTCGACCCGGCCAGGGCCACCGTCAGCGGCCCGAGGAACTCGATGGTCACCGCGATCCCCAGCGGAATCCGGGCCAGCGACAGGTAGAAACACAGGTTCATCAAGCCGAGAGTCACGCCGTAGCCGAGCACCACTGTCCACGTGCGACGGTTCATGCGCAGCGACGGCCGCCACAACAGCATCAGCACCGCCGCCGCGAAGAACAGCCGCAACGCGACTGTCCCGAAGCTGCCCACCGCGCTGAACAGGTGCTTGGCCAGTGCCGCGCCCACCTGGACGCTGACGATGCCGAGCAGTACCAGTGCCGGTGGCGGAATCGCGCCGAAGGCACGTCCGGCCAGTGTGGTCAGGGAAGATCGGGGGGACGGGCCGTGTTCGGTCCTGTCGATGCTCATGGTGGCCACGTGTGGATTCTCGACGATCGGACGTCGCGCGTCACATGATTTTCCAACTCCCCGAGACGGCGAGGACCCTCGATCGGCACCGTCGGCGACGCCCTGGACGACGCGCTCGTGGAGCCCCGGATCGGCCGCCGCGCAACGGAGCCGGTCACGCCCGGCGGGCCCTGGAAGGGGCTCGCCGACGTCGAACTCGCCACCGCCTGGGGCCCCTCCCGCCGGAGGCCGGGGGGCGGGGGGGGCGGGGCGACCGGTTCGACCACCAGCGCCTGCACACCGCCATCGGCGCAGTCCGTCCACTGTCCGCCGGCAACGACCGGTCTCCGCGGGCTTGGTGGGGGGTGCCCCTCGACGCTGCTCGCCTCAGTCGCCGCGGGACGGCTTGGTTTCGAGACGCCGGCTCTTTCGATTTTTTGAGGACAAAATATGGACGGCGAGAGCGAAAGTCCTTACCGTCTTGGTCGCAACCGCTTCCCCAGGTACAGCGCAACCCGCAATCGCTGGACCGCAGATGCCCACCTTCGCCGTTCGTCCGAGGCCGAAGGCCGGTTCACCCCTGTCCAGGCGTCGCGGTCCGTGTCCCAAGCGCCAGGAGGAAGAGTGAGTCAACGGCCGCGCCATCGGCTTCGCAGACATGCTGCGGGGCTGGCACTCGCCGCAGTTGTCGTCGGAAGCTGGACCCCCGCCGCCGCCCAGTCGGCCGCCCGGGCCGCCGCGGACATCCCGCCGCAGGAACCCGGAGTGACGCTGCGCGTCTTCGACGTGCAGGTGCCCTTGAAGAAGATCTGCGAGTTGAAGGAAGGTCAGACACCCAACATCGACAAGCTGATGCCCACCGTCGACTGGACGACGGATGCGGACTTCGGCATGGCGAGCAACTTCGTCTCCCACGTCATCGGGAACCTCCGGGTCCCGCAGGACGGTACGTATGCCTTCCGTCTGATCAGCGACGACGGCTCACGCCTGCACATCGGTGACCGGGAGGTCATCGACCACGACGGTCTGCACGGCGCCGAACCCAAGGACGGCACCGTCCATCTGACCGCCGGTCTGCACCCGCTGCGCATCGAGCACTTCGAGGCGGGCGGCGGCCAGCAGCTCACCCTTCAGTGGAAGCCACCCGGCGCCGCGGACTTCACCCTCGTGCCCAACTCGGCGCTGAGCACCGACGCCGGAGTCGTGCGCGTCACCGCGCCCGGCCGCAAGGAGTGTGTCGGCGGCCAGGACAGTCCGGGCGACGGCCTGCCGCTGGCCGACGTCCACCCGAACTACACCCTCACCGACCTGCGTCCCGCCGGTTTCGAACCCAAGGTCTCCGCCATGGACTGGCTGCCGGACGGCAGACTGGCCGTGTCCACCTGGGGAGAGAGCGAGACCACCAACGGGGAGGTCTATCTCCTGGACAACGTCACCGGGGACACCGGCCCGGAGAAGGTCACGGTCAAGAAGGTCGCCTCGGGGCTCAAGGAGCCCATGGGCGTCAAGTACGTCGACGGCAAGCTGTACGTCTCGGAGAAACACCAGCTGACCGAGCTGAACGACCACGACGGCGACGAAGTCGCCGACGAGAAGAAGAAGATCGCCTCCTGGCCCTACGGCGGCAACTTCCACGAGTTCGCCTTCGGCCTGCTCTACGACAAGGGCAGCTTCTACCTGAACCTGTCGGTCTCCATCAACTACGGCGGCGCCACGACCGACCCGCAGCCGGCCGAGGGCGGCCGCGGCACGACCATCAAGGTCGACAAGGCGACCGGCAAGGTCTCCTACATCGCCGGAGGCCTGCGCACTCCCAACGGCATCGGCTGGGGCCCGGACAAGGGCATCTTCGTCACCGACAACCAGGGCGGCTGGCTGCCCTCCTCGAAGCTGGTGCACATCAAGCAGGACCGCTTCTTCAACCACTACACGCGGTACCGGGACGGCACGGGCGAGAACGCCTCCTTCCGGCCCGGCCCCTTCGACGACCGTCCGGTGACCAAGCCGGTCCTGTGGCTGCCGCAGAACGAGATCGCCAACTCGCCCAGCACACCGCTCATGCTGAAGAAGGGGCCCTTCGCCGGGCAGATGATCTTCGGCGACGTCACCTACGGCGGATTGCAGCGCGCGAGCCTGGAGAAGATCGACGGTGAGTACCAGGGCGCCGTCTTCCGCCACACCCAGGGCCTGGAGGCGGGCGTCAACCGCATCAGCGTCGGACCCGACGGCGCGATCTACGTGGGGGGCCTCGGCGCCGACGGCAACTGGGGGCAGGAGGGCAAGCTCCGCTTCGGCCTTCAGAAGCTGACCCCGAACGGCACCAACGCCTTCGACATCCACTCGATGCGCGCCACGAGCAACGGCTTCGTCCTCAAGTACACCCGACCCCTCTCCCAGGAGACCGTCGACAAGATCGCCCAGAGCTACCAGGTCCGCCAGTGGCGCTACTCGCCCACGCCCGAGTACGGCGGTCCGAAGATCGACGAGGAACCGCTGACCGTGTCCCGCGCCGTCGTCTCGGACGACCGCAAGCAGGTCCGGCTGGACATCCCCGGGCTCAAGACCGACCGCGTGGTGCACATCCGCTCCCCGCGTCCCTTCGCCGCGGACAACGGCGAGACCCTGTGGAGCACCGAGGCCTGGTACACCCTCAACGCGATCCCCGGCAAGGAGGCGCCCGTCACCGCCTACGAGGCGGAGGAGGCCAAGCTCGGCGGCGGCGCCGGCATCAACAAGGACCACCAGGGCTACTCCGGCGGCGGCTTCGTCGACCGCTACGGCACCCTCGGCGCCACCACCACCTTCCGCGTCGACATCGCCAAGAAGGGCACGTACGACGTGGGACTGCGCTACGCCAACGGCCCGCACCCCTTCCACGGCAACAAGAAGATCAGCCTCTACGTCAACGGGGACAAGGTCCGCCAGGCGGTGCTGCCGCCGACCGCCGACTGGGACACCTGGGCGACGCAGAGCGAGAGGCTGACGTTGCGCAAGGGCGTCAACACCATCGCCTACCGGTACGACGAGGGCGACGACGGCCATGTCAACCTCGACATGATCCACATCGACCGTCCCGGAGAACGCATCAACCTGTTCGACGGCGGCAGCCTGTCGCAGTGGCAGCACACCGACGGCCGCGCGGTCGAGTGGCCCCGGACCGAAGGGGGCTCCATCGAGGTGTGCTGCGGGGACATCCGCACCAAGCGGAACTTCGGCGACCACAGGCTGCACGTCGAGTTCCGGGTCCCCAAGCTCCCCGACGACGTCACCGGCCAGGACCGCGGCAACAGCGGCGTCTACCTCCAGAACCGCTACGAGATCCAGATCCTCGACTCCTACGGAGTGCCCACCCTCGCCGACAACGAGGCCGGCGCCATCTACAACCAGAAGGCGGCCGACACCAACGCGTCGTCGCCGCCCGAGACCTGGCAGTCGTACGACATCGTCTTCCGGGCCGCGCGCTACAACAGCGCCGGAGAGATGACCGAGAAGGCCCGGGTCACGGTGGTGTGGAACGGCAAGACGGTCCACGACGACGTGGCCATCGACGGGCCGACCGGCGGCGGCATCGCCGAAGGCCTGGCCACCGGACCGATCAAGCTCCAGGACCACGGCAACAAGGTCCGCTACCGCAATGTGTGGGTCGAACCACTGAGCTGATCGACCGCACGCCGCGACCCGATCGCGCATGGGACGGCCACACCCGCCAGGCCGTCTCATGCGCGCAGCGTGCCGGGTGCTTCCCCACTCCGGCGGGGCCCGCCCGCTGGGGGCGCCGAACGCACGAGGCAGGGGTTGCGACCGGCGAAAGGGGGTGCGACCGGCGAAGGGCGTTCAGACAGGTCGGATCCCCCACCGAGTGCTCGCGGTGAACAGGGGAACGCCCAGGTGACCGGGCACGACTCGGCAACCGCCGAGCGCATGTGCCCGCCGCCGCAGCCTTGGCCTGTCCGGCGGACCATGCATGTCCGATTCGTTCAAGAGGACGGTGACGGCGACCCGCTACCGTCACTGCCATGGACAGCACCGGCAAGGAATCCCGCCACATCAGCATCCACATCGACCGCACCGTCGACGAGGTCTACGCCTATGCATCGGACCCTGCCAATCTGCCTGCGTGGGCCCATGGCCTGGGCGGACCCATCGAGAAGATCGAGGATCAATGGGTCGTGGAGTCCTCCCCCATGGGACGGATCACGGTCGACTTCGCGCCACGCAACGCCCTGGGGGTACTCGACCACGACGTCACACTGCCCTCCGGGGAGACCATCCACAACCCGGTCCGCGTGATCACCAGCGGCACGGGGAGCGAGGTGGTGTTCACCCTCCGTCGGCAGCCGGAGATGAGCGACGCCGACTTCGAGCGCGACGCCGGCATGGTCGCCGCCGATCTGGCCCGGCTCAAGGAGGTGATGGAGTCCGCCTGATGTCCTGTTCGGCGGATCATGGGCGGGACCAATGATCGGATCGCCCCCCGAGGCGACCTGACGGACGCACGGTGAGTCCGGCCGGAGCCGCTGTTGCCCAGGGAGAGGAAGCCGGGCCGGCCTCCGCTATGGATTCGGCGGCAACTGATCGACGGCTACGGTGGCGGGCCCGGACCGGGGCGCCGTGACGGGATGTCCCAGGCACCATCCCGGAGAAGGCCGACCACGTCCGCCACCGCCGGAGGCGCGGTTCCCGCGGCGGCCGTCCGCCGCAATGCGACCGGATCGCCCACCGCCGGCGTCACGCGGTCGAGTGCGGCATCAACCGCCTCACGAGGCACCGGTCCGTGGCCACGAGGGACGACGAACTCGCGGTCCGCTACGAGGCGACCGTTCGCGTCGCGGCCGTCGACGAGTGGTGGTGGCCAACTGCCATACGGACTGTCATACGGAACCGTAGGGATGGCGCGTGGGCTTCAGGAATTCGTCGCGGCTCGGTCGGAATCGCTGCGAAGAACGCAGAACTCGTTGCCTTCGGGGTCGGCAAGGACCACCCAGCCAGTGCCGTCGGGATTCCGGTGATCGCCGACAAGGGTGGCACCGATCCCCAGCAGCCGTTCCACCTCCTGCTCGCGCGAGGTCTCGGGACGCAGACACAGATGAATCCGGTTCTTGGTTCTCTTGGGCTCGGGCACCTGGTTGAAGTACAGCACCGGACCATCTGCCAGCGGCACCTGAGTCTCCCGATCACCCGGTTTGTCCTCCGGATGCAGTGGATGGCCGGTCACCCTGCTCCAGAACCGGGCCAGTTCGTAGGCATCCGCACAGTCGATCGCCACGTTCTGCAATACCGAAACCATGCGTGTCAGCCTTCCCGACTTCCTCTCCAGGCGCCACCGAGTTGCGCTCGTCGTTCGCGCACAGCTCGGGCACAGGGCAGCGCTTTCGATACACGCCCTGGACGGCGCGCGGCCCAGAGGAGGCCCTTCCGCCTGACGTACCGCCATACATGGTGGGCGCCGCTTTGGGGGAAGGCTTGTCCGTCCACAGCGGACGACCAAATGACAAAGGCAAGGAGAATCCACTCCTTGCCACTCTTAACTTATAGCGCACCGGGGGGCTTGCCGCAAGACCCGGGTTATCACGCAGAATCGGCGGCCCAAAGCCGGCATCTGCGGAAACGAGGGTCATGAAGTGCGAGTGTTGTTGACGACGGTGGGATCGCGCGGAGATGTCGAACCGCTGGCGGGACTGGCGCTGCGGTTGCGGGAACTCGGCGCGGAGGTGCGGGTGTGCGCGCCGCCGGACGAGGACTTCGCGGCGCTGCTGGCGCGTATCGGCGTACCGCTGGTGCCGCTCGGCCCGACGGTACGCTCGGTGGTCGCCGGCACGAAGCCACCAACGGCGGAAGACGCGTTCCGACTCGCTTCCGAGCTGGTCGCCGCGCGGTTCGACACGCTCACCCCGACGGCCGAGGGATGCGACGCGCTGCTGGCGACCGGCCTGATGCCGGCCGGCGCACGGGACGTGGCCGAGAAACTGGGCATCCCCTACGTGTACGCGTGCTTCCAAATCTTCGGACTGCCGTCGCGGCACTTCCCTCCGGGGGCGCGGCCGGGCAAGCGGTCCTCGCCGGAGGAGACCGACCTCAAGGTGTTGTGGGAAGAGGACGCCCAGAGGGTGAACGCGCTGTACGGCAAGGCGCTCAACAGCCATCGGGCGGCGATCGGCCTGCCCCCGGTGGACAACGTCCGCGACCACGTCTTCACCGACCGGCCCTGGCTGGCGGCGGACGCGACGCTGTGTCCGTCGCAGGGCATGACGGATCTCGACGTCGTGCAGACCGGCGCGTGGATCCTGCCCGACGACCGCCCGCTGCCGGCCGCGTTGGAGGCGTTCCTGGCCGCCGGCGCGCCACCGGTGTACGTGGGCTTCGGCAGCATGGCCTCGTACCTTCCGAAGAACATCGCCCGGGTGGCCGTCGAGGCGGTCCGGGCGCAGGGCCGCCGTGTCGTCCTCGCTCGCGGCTGGGCCGGCCTGGCCCCGATCGACGACCGGGACGACTGCTTCGTCGTCGGCGAGGTCAACCAGCAGGCGCTGTTCGGCCGGGTGGCCGCCGTCGTGCACCACGGCGGCGCGGGCACCACGACGACGGCCGCCCGGGCCGGCGCGCCCCAGGTGGTGGTCCCCCAGATCGCGGACCAGCCGTACTGGGCCGCCCGGGTGGCCGAGCTGGGCATCGGCGCGGCACACGACGGCCCGGCGCCGACCGTCGACTCCCTGTCGGCCGCGCTCGCGACGGCCCTGGCCCCCGAGACCCGCGCACGGGCGCGGGCCGTGGCCGGCGCGGTCCGCACCGACGGGGCGGCGGTGGCCGCGAAGCTGCTGCTCGACACGGCCGGCCGGGAGAGGCCGCCCGTGCCCGCGTGACCCGCGCGGGACCGCCGCGCCAGGACCCGAAGGGACAGCACCGGCTCCCGGCATCCGTGTGCCAGGAGTTCCTGGCGGGTCGGCGCCCTCGTCGGCCGCGGCGGGAGCGGGTCGGCGGGATGCCGGTGACCAACGGGTCAAGGGCTTGGCCGTCGTGGGTGTCGGCTGCGGAGACCCCACCGAGAGGGGCAGACCGGACCGATCGGTGATCGGGGATCTTTGTTCCTCTGAACGAGTCCTGCGATCAGATCCTCGCGCGCATGTCCTCCGGCAGCACCGACGACATCGCCCTTCTCGCCCTGCGCGTTCCCCGCTCTGAGCCCGCCCGGCACGAGGTCGGTGAACCGGCCGCCGCGCACGTCGCGTGAGGTGAGTACCTGGCGGCGCAGGAAGTCCGGGCGGTCCTCGCCGGTCCCGATGCGGCGGGACCGCGGCCACCACGCGCCGTCGAGGATTCCCCTGGCGGGAGCGGACCGTCTCGAGCCTCGGAAGGGCCGTCCCGGCTTTCCCGGCGCTGTCGGCGGTCTGCGCACGAGATTTTCCCGCTGTCCCCACGGCGTCCGCGCGCCGGCGAACAAGGTCACTCGCTCCGAGCGGACCGGGGGGCCGAACTCCTCGGGGCGCCTGGTCGCGGACCCGCGACACGCCATGGAGCGGAGTAGGGTTGAAGAACCGGGAGCACTCCGTGCACCCGCCTCCACGCGGGTGTCGTTCCCGGCGAGTGACGACACCGGGCAGCCGGAGAGAAGCCGAGCCCGGAGGCGGGTCCGCGCCATGACCACCACCGACACCACGCCGACCGACAGGCGTGTTCCCTCGTCACCGGCCCGTCTGACCCTGACGGCGATCCGTGTGCTCCCGGGGCGTCCCGGAGTGGACGGTGTCTGGTGGCCTCGGTCCCGTGATCTCTCCCGTGAGCTCCCCGCCCTGACGGACGTGCTGGACGACGGCTGGGGGCGCGTCACCCGCGTCACCGTCGACCCGACCAGCTGGCCCGTCGTCCCGCGCGCGGTACGCGTCACCGGGCGCACGGTGCGGGTCGGGTGGTTCCTGGACGAGCATCACCCGTACGAACTGATCCTTCTCTCCCACGACGCCGGCCGCTGTGAGCTGCTGGTGGTCCCACCGGAGACGACAGGCGCGACAACCGCTTGGCCGATGCACGTCGCGACCGTGGTGGGAAGCCTCCTCACGGCCGACGGGCTCATGACTCGCGAAGAGGGGACCCGCACCGTCGCGGAGCCCCGGGACCGGGAGCGGGGGGCGGCCGGTGGGGCTTTCGTCTCGCCGCGTCCGCGTCCGACCGAGGTCGAGCACCGAACGCAGAGGCTGTGAGGACCGTGGAAATCGGCATCACCGTGGCAGTGATCATCGGAATGATCATGCTGGGAGCCCTCGTGATCCACCGGCTCAACGCCCAGCGCGATGAACGGATCACAGCGTTCCGCTACAGCGACGCCCCGTCCAAGCCCGGTGGTCGTGGCACGAAGCCGAAGCGGTGGCGTCCGACCGGCGGGTCGCCCAAAGCCCCCACCCGCCGCGAGTACCGCGGCGGGCATCCCGGATGACGCCGGTTCGCCCACAGCGGAGGCGGCACCAGGCCCCACCACGCCGTGGACACCACCCGCCCGGCAGGCCCCCGCCTCCCTGGTCCCTGGCTGGTGGTCGGCCGGACTTCCGGGAACGGCCACGACCGGGCCGACGAGTTCCGAGGCGAAGCCCCCGACCGCTCCGCTCGCCTCGTCCGCTTCATGGCCCACCTGCCGGTTCTCGCGAAGCGACCAGGCCGTGTGGAGCCGAGTCACCGGCGACCGGACCGCCCTCGGCCGCCTCTGAAGCAGCGACCGTCACCGTCGGGGCGACGTCCGAGCAGATCTTCCGGCACGGGGATCGGCCGGCCGGAAAGTCGGCCGCGGCCCTGTCGGTCCGGCCCCCGCGGCTCATCGCGCACGAGCGGCTGTGCCGTCTCCCACACGTCGTCGGGCACCGACTCACGCTCGAGATCCGCAGCCGCAGTGGCCTCTCGTGCCCGAGCGCCGCCGAGAGACACGATCGGTCTCTTCGCCAACGACGACCGGCCTCCAGGCCCCGCCTTCTGGTCTGTTCGGATCATCGACGACGATGCATCCGGCGGCCCTGTCGTCCGGGTGGGGCTCCCTGGGCCGCGATCGGTCCACCTGCGGTTCTCCGAGCCGACAAGAGCGTTCGGGCAGGACCCGATGCTCGACTTTCTCGTGAGGGCACGCGGGCAAGGGGTCGGTGTCGAGACCTGGGTGCGGACCTGGGACGGCGACGGTCTCGATGCCTTCCTCTCCTCACTGGCGGAGGACTTCCGGGGTTGGGAAGGGGTGCGCACCTGGCGCTCCCTGGAACGTGACCTGACCGTCTCGGCGGAGCACCGTCCGGGCGGGTACGTCCACCTGACGTGGGGGATTCACGACCGGCCTCCGTCCGAGGAGTGGCACTTCGAGACCACCACCGTGCACGCGGCCGGCGAGGACATGCGGAACCTCGCCGCCGAGGTCCACACGTTCCTCACGAGCGTCGTCCGGTGGTCGGAGCACCTCCGGGCCGGCGCCCACCGCGTGAGATGGCGTCCGACTCGCTCCTTGACTCGTACGGCGTGGCCGGAGGGTCGTCGACCGCCTCGTCCGTTGGTTCGCCGACCACCCGCCGGATCCGTGTGCTCACGGGCCTCGACGGCATCGGCTCCGGCGTCCCCGCGGTTCCGGGTCCGGTCACGCCACCACTGGTCATCGGCACGTCGTCCCCGACCAGGAGCCGCACCGAACGGTTCGCGGCCTTCGGCGAACAGGCCCTGGACGGGTGTGGTACGTGATGTCCTCGAGTGTCGCCGTCGGCGCCCGCCGGGACCGTGGTCGTCGCATCTGTCGGGTGGTGCGTGACGGCGTGTTCGAGACCACGGCGTCCGGCGAGCCCAGGGGAGAGGGGTGGGGCGTGTGTCCATGGCGTCGAGGTTCGATCAGCGAGCGGTCGCGCTGGTCGAGCTGCGGGGGACGCGGATCGAGTGCGAGATGTTCGAGGAGGCTCTGGCGGAGCGCGGTTGGCCGGTCCTGGAAAGACGCGGCCCCACCGCCTCCGACGTCACCGACGGCAGGTTCTGGTACACCGTCGAGGTGCGGTTCCCCGGCAGCCGCAGCAACGCGGTCAGGGGAGCACGCGAGCGGATCGAGGTCCTTTCGGACGCACTGCTGCTGGACCTCAACGTCGAGGTGGTCGACCGCGTCGTTCGGGACCCGGTCGACCGGCCGCACTGGTTCGCCTACGATCGGCCGGACGTTCATCCCCGCACCGTTTCGCTGCCCTGGCACAGACGCTGGAGGGAACGGTGGAGTCTGTGGGAAGCCGAGAATCTGGGTGCCAGGGACACGGGACGGCTGATCTCCGCCACTTCGGCGTCCGCGGCCCGGCACCTGGCGGGGCGACCGCTGCCGGGAGCCGCGCCGCCGCCTCGCCGGGTTGCCGCGCGCCGGCCGATGGGCACGCGACCGCGTACCGCGGGCACACTCGGAAGGCGTCGCGAAGCCGGCAGGGCGTTCTCGCGATTGCTCATGCTGATGGTTGTCGCCCTGTGGGCCGGAGCGCGGATCGCCGACCGTCATGCCGAGGGATTCGGCTCGTGGTGGGGGTTCGCCCTGGCGGGTGCCGGGGCGACCTGCGGCGTCGTGGTGCTCTTTCGCCGCGCGGCTCCGGAGATCTCGTGGGCGGGTGCTCTCGTGGTGGGTCTCGCCCTCGCCGCCGCGGCCGCC